>CAZNWL010000067.1:1629-6636 GCA_964577045.1 uncultured Planctomycetia bacterium
AAAGGTTAATTTCTTAATCTCCGGCAGTTTCTCTCTAGTCGCGGTTTCGCCGCGTTTAATAAACTCGTCTATTTTCTCAAACTCGGTCCAGCCTAAACCCTGAAGGTCGGAATGGATGATGACATCGGCCAATTTTACTGCCTGCTGGATAAATTGCTGCTGCATAGTTTCAATGCTGCCAAAAATAAAATCAAAGATATGAAAACGCTGCCTTTTAGCATATTCGGAACTGGCCTGTTCCTCGGAAAGAGTAATATTGGAAGCAATTATGCGGTGGGCGCCATACTGCAGTAAAATCTTAGTCGGTAAAGGGTCGAGCACTCCACCGTCTAGAAGGATGTCTTTGCGCAAATATACCGGCTCAAAGATTCCCGGAAAAGCACAGCTGGCTGCCAAAGCTTTATAAATCAAACCTTCCTCCAAAACTATGGTCTGGCGGCGGCGAAAGTCAAAAGTAACTATTTTGAGAGTGCGCTTTAAATCATAAAAAGTCAGATCTCCGAAAATTCGCTTCAGTATGCCCTCCACGCGCTTGACCCGCATTACCCCTTTAAGAGGAATGGAAAGGCCGAATATAGAAAATGAGCCGATAGTCTTTCCAATTTGGCGGGAATAACCCTCAATTTCAGAGAGAGAAAATCCGGCTGCCCAGAGAGCTGCGATTACCGCCCCCATGCTGGTGCCGCAGATGATATCAATGGGAATTTTTTCCTCGCTTAATACTTTTAAAACTCCGATATGCGCATAGCCGTAAGCCGCGCCGCTGCCCAAAGCTACGCCTATGGTCACCTCGCCGATCTGGCGGGCCATGCGGCGCAAAGTGGCGACATAATCTTTAGAATCGCGGCTGGGAAGAGCAGCATATATCGGATGCTCAAGGATGGTCCTTTTCTTGGCAAAAGACAGATGGTCGGCTTCGCTGAACTCCGCCAGGACCACTTTAATCTTTTCTTTATTCAAAGGGTTTTTCCTGGCCAGCTCCTGAATAAGATGGGCGGCCTTCTTTAAATCTTCTTTATCCGGAAACATAAGAAAGTGCAAGTTCTGCGCTGGCTCGACAAAAAAATCTAAATCCGTTTCCAGGAAACTGGGAGGAATCTCATATAAAATAAAATGGTAAGTTTCCGAAAGAAAGTTTAAAAAAGATAAAAAAGACTCTGTGCCGGTACAAGTCAGGCAAATTTTATCAATCTCATCTTTAGTAATATAGCTGCTAATCTCCTCCTCTTTAAAATCCCCAAGGACTAAACTCTTTAAGCCTGGCCCTGAAGCTTGACCTATAATTTGCAGACAGACGACATTTTTCCCGGTTTGTTTTTTAAGCTGTTTTCCCAAATCCAGCATAAAGGTAGTTTTTCCCGCCAAAGAGCTTCCGATTATCCCGATTTTTTTTGACTGAAACACCTGCTTGGGCTTGGAGCGGGATTTCACCCTTTGGGAAAGGATACGGGAAAATTCTAAAGCAAAATAAGGGTTCTCTTCTAAAAACCGCTTAAACTCAAAACTAG
The DNA here is from genome assembly GCA_964577045.1 of uncultured Planctomycetia bacterium. Classification (GTDB taxonomy): domain Bacteria; phylum Omnitrophota; class Gorgyraeia; order Duberdicusellales; family 4484-171; genus JAHKAJ01. The sequence goes on from CAZNWL010000067.1 coordinate 3,138, forward strand.
CCACCTGCAGCACAAATGAGGTTTCTATCGACTGGGTAGTTACTGAATGGGTTTCGTCGGTCAATAAAGAAATCAAACCAAAACAAGTGCCGCGTTTAAGAATTTCTATAGTGGAACTTTTAGCCTCGCTCGAAACAGAAGCGGCTACTCTTCCTTTAAGCAGTAAATATAAAAAATCCGAAGGGCCGCCCTGGCGGTAAATCACTTCGCGGTTATGGTATTCTTTGATTTCGGCGATGCTGATAAGTTTATCCACCTGTTCAGGAGTGAGCTTATTAAAAGGCGGGCTATTTGAAACAATCAGTTTTACTTCTCGGGTTTCCATTCTGCTTAAAGCTTAAATTTCCAACCTATTATCCCTGCATATTTTAGCATAGGTTCGGGCAAAGCCACGCAAATTTCTTGCAAAAGTTTTATAGTTGACTTCATACAAGCCAAAACGGTATTTGAACCCTTTGTCCCATTCAAAGTTGTCTAAAAGCGACCACCAGAAATAACCAGCCAGGTTAACTCCTCTCGCCAGGCTTTGCGCCGCACTCTTTAGGTGAGAAATCAAATATTCGTGATAAAACCTATCGCCAGTTTCAGCAGTGCCGTTTTCGGTAATGATAATCGGCAGCTTATATTTTCCTAAGGCAACGAGGATATCTAAAAGCCCTTGCGGGTAAACATTCCAGCCTAAATGGTTTTTTCTTGCCCCTTCGGGCTGGTAAGAAGACTCTGTACCCAATAAACCCTTGGGCTCGACATACTCCCGGCAATAATAGTTAAGGCCGATAAAATCCAGCCTTCTTTTCTTGACTAAATAATCCAAAGCTTGCCAGTTAAAAAGATAGTTCCTTAAAGAAGCGGATAAAGCGCTCAATAAATATCCTGTCCCCGGTGCAGCTTGAAATACCCGCATATTTTTAGCCAGGGAAATCGAAACCGGCTTCGGCCCGTAAATGCGTTTTATTTCCTCATAACTTATACAGTAAGCTTCTAAAAGATTGGCTAAAACTTTTTTGGCTTTAGCCAAAGAACGTTCTCCCGGAGGCCACCAACCGGAAATAAATCCCTGGTAGATATAAACTAAAGGTTCGTTAAAAACAATCCAAGTATCCACCCGGTCTTTTAATGCTTCTACTATTTTTCGCAAATATTGGAGAAAGCTCTCGATATTATCCGAGGAAAGCCAGCCGCCCTTATCGCTAAACCAGATAGGGTTGGTAAAATGATGCAGGGTGATTACTGGCTTTAAATTATGTTTAAGGAGAGAATCTATGACTAGAGAGTAATGTTCAATTTCTTTTTGCGAAAATACTTCGGGATAAGGGCAAACCCTGGCCCATTCTATGGATAACCTTAAAGAGTTTAAATTTAAATCCCGGGCTAATTGGAAATCCTCGTCATAAAGGCGGTAATGGTCGCAAGCAAGGCCACAAGGCTCTAACTCCTTTTCTTTTTCCCACAAATGCCAATCAGAGTTAAAGTTACCGCCTTCGTATTGGTAGCTGGAAAGTGAAGCCCCCCACAGGAAACCGGAAGGAAATTGTGTCTGCATTTAGCTTGAGGCGATTTCCAAGACTTTTTCGTTGGAATCCGACGACAAGATAACCATTGCCGAACTTCCCGGCTGGGAAGTGGTGCCGTAGATGTAGTGGATATCAACGCCGTTATTCTTCAGTTTGGTAGTCAAAAGAAAGAGCTGGCCGACTTCATCGGGCAATTCCACGATAACAACTTCCTTTTCTTCAAGTTTGCCTAAGCCGCCTAAAACTTTCTTGGCCTTAGCATTATCAGAGACTACCAGGCGGAAATAGGCTTTGCTGTCAAAGGCCCAGGCGGATATTGCCCGGATATTAATCCCATTTTCTTTTACCTGGCGGGAAATTTCAGCCAGTTTACCAACTTTATTATCCGCAATGAGAAGTAGTTCTGTAGCCTTTACTGCTTTCATGATGAAATCCTCCTTTTTAAGAATTATACCATAGCCTTTACAGCCAGACAATATTTATGGTAAGATAATGCCCGTGAAAAAATATAAGCTCGAGCCTTTCAGCTCAAAAACCTCAATCGACTACGAAAATAACTTAAACCCGCAGCAGCTGAAAGTTGTCTACGAAGCCAGCGGCCCGTCATTAGTTTTAGCCGGAGCCGGTTCCGGTAAAACCCGGGTCTTAATCTATCGCCTCGCCTATCTTTTGGAAAAAGGCATATCCGCCCGCAATATTCTTCTGGCTACCTTTACTAACCGCGCCGCCAACGAGATGATTAACCGGGCAGAAATTTTGCTGAAATCAAGCCTCAAAGACCTCTGGGCCGGAACCTTTCATCATATCGGGAATATAACTTTGAGGAAAGAGGCGGAAAACCTGGGTTACTCCGCTAACTTTACTATCGTCGACAAGGAAGATGCCCAGGATTTAATCGATGATTGTATCGAGGATTTGGGGCTCTATAAAAAAGAAAAAATGTTTCCCAAAAAAAACGTTATCTATAATATCTACAGCCTCGCCTCAAGCTCGCAAAAAGATATCGATGAAATTATCGAAGAATCCCATCCCCACATTCAGGAATACGCACCGGTAGTAAAAAAAATCATCTCCACCTACAAAAAGAAAAAGAAGAAAGCTAATGCCATGGATTTCAGCGACCTGTTGACGAACTGGCTGGCAGTCTTGGATAACCCTGCGCTCTGCCAAAAATACACCCAGATTTTTCGCTACGTCCTGGTTGACGAATATCAAGACACCAACAAACTGCAGTTTGAAATCCTTAAAAAAATAAGCTCCCAGCATAACAATATTCTGGTGGTAGGCGACGATGCCCAGTCAATTTATTCCTTCCGGGCCGCTGACATTAATAATATCCTCGATTTTCCCAATACTTTTAAAGGGACAAAAATTTTTAAACTAGAAATAAACTACCGCTCGCATCCCCCGATATTAAACCTGGCTAATGAAATCATAAAGCACAATATTGACCAGTTTCCTAAAGAGCTGAAAGCGATAAAAACCGGCGGAGACGCCCCTTGCTTGGTTGAAACGAAAGACGTCTACCAGCAGGCAAAATTCATCGGCCAAAGGATTCTGGAATTAAACCGCGAAGGAATACCTTTAGGAGAGATAGCTGTGCTTTTCCGCTCGCGCTTTCAAGCCTTGGAAGTCGAAATGGAATTGATTAAACGCAACATCCCTTACATTATCCGCGGCGGGATGCGTTTTTTTGAACAAGCCCACATCAAAGATGTTTTATCTTACCTGAAAATAATCCACAACCCTCTGGATGAGCTAAGTTTTAAACGGGCGGTTTCGCTGCATAAAGGAATAGGAAGAAGCTATGCCTATAAAATCTGGGCAAAGTTTTCCGAAGAAAAAACTGATCCTGACGGCATCGCCAAAGGATTGCCCAAACGCCAGGGAGAAGGGTTTAAAGAGTTCCTTGCGCTTTTTACGGCGCTGAAAAAAATAGCCAAGCCCGATGATGCTTTGAGAGAAATACTTAAGCACTACAAAGA
>CAZNWL010000068.1:0-6498 GCA_964577045.1 uncultured Planctomycetia bacterium
ATGCGCGCCACGGCGGCGGAGCTTTTTCAGGAAAAGACCCCACTAAAGTCGACCGTTCAGCTTCTTATGCGGCCCGTTATGTGGCCAAAAATATCGTGAAGGCCAAAATAGCCGCTACTTGCGAAGTCCAGCTTTCTTATTGCATCGGCGTGGCTGAACCGATATCGGTGAATGTGAATACTTTCGGGACAGGCCAGGTTGATGATAAGAAAATTGCCAAAGCCGTGAGAGAAATATTCAAGCTCACTCCGGCTGGGATTATTCAGGATTTAAATCTGTTAAAGCCGGTTTACAGAAAAGCCGCGGCTTATGGGCATTTCGGCCGCGAAAACGAAGGTTTCAGTTGGGAAAATACTGATAAGGTTGAGGCATTAAAGAAGGCGTTAAAATGAAATACCATATTAAGGACAAGAAACTGGCTGGAATAGGCAAGAAAAGGATTGAATGGGCAATTCAGCGCATGCCGGTCTTGGAAGAAGTCCGCAGGCGTTTTTCCCGGGAAAAGCCCTTAAGAGGATTGACTATCGGCGCCTGCCTGCACATTACTACTGAAACCGCAAGCCTGGCCCTTACTTTAAAAGCCGCAGGTGCCCGGCCTTTGTTTTGCGCGTCCAACCCTTTATCCACGCAGGATGATACTGCTGCCTCTTTGGTTTACGATTATGGTATCGAAGTTTTTGCGCTTAATGCCGAAAACACCAAAGTTTATTATCAACACATTGATTCAGTTTTAGCGGCAAAGCCCCAGATTACTTTGGATGATGGCGCGGATTTAATTTCTACCATTCATAAGCGGGCAGCAGCCAAACGTAAGAATTTGCACCTCCCCTGGGCCAGCACCGAAGAGACTACCACCGGAGTCATCCGCTTAAAAGCTTTGGAAAAAGAAGGCCGCCTGCTTTACCCGGTAATTGCGGTTAACGATGCTAATACTAAACACTTATTTGATAACCGTTATGGAACCGGCCAATCAACCTTAGACGGGATTATCCGCTCAACCAACAAGCTGATTGCCGGGACTACTGTGGTGATTTGCGGTTATGGCTGGTGCGGCAGGGGAGCTTCGCAACGAGCCAGAGGCTTGGGCGCTAAAGTCGTTATTTGCGAAGTTGACCATTTAAAAGCCTTGGAAGCAGTGATGGACGGTTTTTTAGTCTTGCCGATGAAAGAGGCAGCTCGTCTTGGCGATATATTTATCACTGTTACCGGAGACATTAACGTTATTTCCAAAGAGCATTTTCATTTGATGAAAGATAAAGCCATAGTAGCTAACTCCGGACATTTTGACGTGGAGATTGATATCAAGAGCTTGGAAAGGTTAGCGGTTAAAAAACGCGAAGTTAAACCTTTAGTGAGAGAATACACCCTTAAAAATAAAAAGCGAATCTATCTTTTAGGCGAGGGGCGCCTGGTGAATCTGGCCTGCGCCGAAGGCCATCCGGCTGAAGTGATGGATTTAAGTTTTGCTAACCAAGCTTTAAGCTGTGAATACATCGCTAAAAATAAAGATAAGTTGCGAAAGAAAGTTTATAAAGTTCCCGATGCGATAGATTTAAGGGTTGCCGAGCTTAAATTAAAAGCAATGGGGGTTAAAATCGATAAGCTTACCCCCGAACAAAAAGCTTATTTAAGTGCCTGGCAGGAAGGAACCTAAAAAACCGGAGGGTTTATGAAATATTTTACTGGCTTGATTATTTTTTTTCTTTTATTGATACCGGCAGTTTTCTCTCAAAATACAGTCAGTTCTAAAATCAGCGAAGTAGTTGTTTTTCCCGAGCAGGCTTTGGTTACCCGCCAGGCCGAAGCTACTTTGAATAAAGGCTTAAATCAACTTGAAATTGACTTGGAAGCCTTCAGTGTGGACCCCGACTCAATTCAAGTGAAAGTTTATGGCCAGGGCGAAATCCATAGCGTCCAGCTTAAGCAGGTTTATTTAAAAGAAATGCCGCAAGATAAGATAAAAAATCTGACTAAAGAGCTCGAGGATTTAAAGGACAAAAAAGATTCGCTGCTCAAAGAACAGGATGTTTTAGATAAAAAGAAACAGTTCCTTAATTCTTTGGTTGATTTTTCCGAAAGCCAAGTTCCTGAAGATATCAAAACTACTTTTCCTAATCCCCGCGATTTAAAAGAAGCTCTGAATTTTCTCTCCCAAGGTTATGGCGAGATAAATCTAAAAGCAAGCGAGCTCGAACAGTCCATACGCGAATTAGACAAACAGATAAAAGCTACGGAGGAAGATTTGAATTCCTTACGCCAGCCGTCTAAAAAATCAAAAGGAGTTATTGAAATAGCCTTTAATAGTTCGGAAAGCCAGAAAGCATCCATAGAGGCTACTTATCTTGTTTACGGAGCTTTTTGGCAACCGCTTTATAAGGCGGATATACCGCCGGAGTTAACCGAAATAGATTTAACTATGTTTTCTAAACTGTTTCAAAAAACCGGCGAAGACTGGAAAGAAATTAAGCTGGCGGTTTCCAATGTTATTCCTTTAAAAGGAATAACCCTTCCTTCTTTAAATAGTTGGTATCTCGATGCTAACCTTTATCGGAAAGATAAGGCCCTTTTATTCAATAAGATGATGGCTGCATCTACTCCTGAGGAAGGAATTAGTTTGGATGAAGAGCAAGCTGTTTTAGAGCCAGAAGAAGCTAAATTTGTGCAGGCAGAGGCAAAAGAGCTGCCGCTTTCCTTTGAATATCAGCTACCGCAGGCGGTTTCTCTTAACTCACAGGATAAGGAAACGGTTTTACCGCTTTTTTCGAAAACCCTGAAAGGCGACTTTGTTTATTATTCGGCCCCCAAGCTTTCCCCTATGGTATTTCTTATCGGCCGGGTGGTTGGGGATAAGGAGTTTTTAGCCGGTGCTTTAAATGTTTATTTTGCCGGAAGGTTTATCGGAAAAACCATGCTGGAGAACAAGAAGGCCGGTGAGGCTTTTGAGCTTAATCTGGGAGCAGACCGGCAGGTGGTTATCAAGCGGGAAAAACTGAAAGATAAAATTCAGGAAACTTTTTTTAAGAAGCTTGAGCGCCAAACGATTATCCGCAATTTAGCCTTTAAGATAACCGCGGAAAACCTTAAAGATAAACCAATTAAGCTGGAATTAGTTGACGTTATTCCAGTTTCCCAGTCTGACCGGATAGAAGTGAAAGATATTTTGCTTAATCCTAAACCGGATAAAGAAAATTATTTGGATAAAGAAGGGCTTAATCTCTGGATAGTTAATCTTCAACCAGGCGAGAAAAAAGAAGTGGAAATCAGCTTTACGATAACTTATCCTAAAGATATGCCAATCAGTGGGTTATGAAAAGAATTGCCGTTTTGACCCGTGACTGCGCCGGCATAAACGCTGCTTTGCGTGCAGTAGTCCGTTCTGCCGCGGCTAAAAACGTTGAAGTCGTGGGAGTTATCCGGGGCTACGAAGGTTTGATTGACGGCGATTTAAAAATTTTAGACCGCCAAGCAGTATCAGGGGTAATTAACCACGGAGGGACAATTTTGAAGACTGCCCGGTCCTTGAGGTTTAAAACGTTTAGCGGGCAAAATATGGCAGTCAAGACTTTAAAAGACAACCGAATCGATGGTTTGATTGTAATCGGTGGAAACGGCTCTTTGACCGGGGCGCATGTTTTGGCCAGGCGCCATGCCGTGCCAATAGTCGGCATTCCGGCAACCATAGACAACGATGTCAACGGCGTTCCTATGGCTATCGGAGCGGACACAGCAATCAATGTGGCTTTGAGTTCTTTGGATAAAATCCGTGATACCGCCACTTCTTTAGAGCGTATTTTTGTAGTCGAAGTTATGGGCCGTGAGTGCGGCTATATTGCTTTGCGCGTAGCTTTAGCTGCTGGCTGCGAAGAGGCGTTGATTCCGGAACGCAAGTTTAACATAAAAAAGATTTGTGAAAATATTGTCGAAGGCAATATCCGCGGCAAGTGCAGCTGGATTGTGATTGTGGCCGAAGGTAAAACCAAAGCTTGGAAAGTTGCTTCGGAAATTACCAAGATAACCGGTTTAGAAACCCGCGAAGTAGTTTTGGGCCATGTCCAGCGCGGCGGCTCGCCTACTGCTTTTGACCGGATTCTGGCGGGGCGTTATGGCTATTATGCCGTGAGTAATTTATTAAAAGGCAAGACCGATTGTTGCGTTACTTTGAAGAATGACCAATTAACCACAATTAGTTTGACTAAAGCTATCCAGAAAAAAGATATCGAGGTTGATGAATATTACAAACTGATTCAAATCCTTACTTAGGAGGGAGGAAGATGATTTACACAAACGAGGCAGAGCTACTTAATAATAAGGCAGTAAAAACCGTAGACGGGCGGTTTAGCATTGCTAACGAAAAAGAATTTCGCGCTAAGGCCGTCGACGATATGTTGGATACCATCATTTTAAGTAACGATGCGCATCTTAGAAAATTAGCCTATTGGGTGGTTTATCATGCCGGAATCCAGTTAGGCGTGATTCCGTCTTCAATCCAAGAACTTTATTCGGCTATGGGCCGGGGCGAAGTGGAGGGTTTTACTGTTCCGGCGATGAATATCCGTACGCTTACTTTTGATTTAGCCAGAGCGGTTTTTCGGGCAGCAAAAAAGATTAAGGCCGGCGCATTCATCTTTGAAATTGCTAAAAGCGAAATCGGCTATACTGACCAGCGTCCTTTAGAGTACAGTTCAGTGCTTACTTTGGCGGCAATCAAAGAGGGCTATCGCGGGCCGCTTTTTATCCAAGGCGACCATTTTCAGGTCAAAGCCGCAAATTATTTAAAGGACCGGGAAAAAGAAATTTCCCAGCTGAAGGTTTTGATTAAAGAAGCAATTGCGGCGCATTTCTATAATATTGATATCGATTCTTCAACCTTGGTTGATTTAACCAAAAAGAGCCTTAAAGAACAACAGAGAAATAATTATGAAGTTTGCGCCGAAATCACTAAATACATCCGTAAGCTCCAACCCCAAGGGGTTAATATATCTGTGGGCGGAGAAATCGGAGAAGTAGGCGGGAAAAATTCAACGCCAGACGAACTGGGTGCTTTTATGCAAGGGTACCGGGATACAGTTGGCTCACAAGCGGGGATTTCTAAAATCAGCATTCAAACCGGGACGAGCCACGGTGGAGTAGTCCTCCCTGATGGCTCAATCGCCAAGGTCAATATTGATTTCGAAACTTTAGCCAAGCTTTCAGAAATTGCCAGAAAGAATTACGCTTTAGCCGGAGCAGTCCAGCATGGAGCGTCTACTTTGCCCAACGAAGCTTTTCACCACTTTCCCCAGGTCGGCTGCGCAGAAATACACCTAGCCACACAATTTCAAAATATGGTTTATGATTATTTTCCATTACCTCTTAAGGAGAAAATTTACGCTTGGCTGCACGCCAATTGCGCCGTAGAAAAAAAGCCGGATTTGACCGAGGACCAGTTTATCTACAAAACGCGCAAAAACGCTCTCGGCCCCTTTAAAAAGGAAATACATTCGCTTCCCCGGGAATTAAAAGATAAGATTTCTCACGCTTTGGAAGAGGAGTTTTCGTTTCTTTTTGGCCAGCTTAAAATAAAGAATACCAAAAAATATGTTGACCAATATATTACTTTGGTCAAAGTTGAAAAGACTAAAGAATATTTTTTGGGCGAAGAGAAAGATTTAGGCGAATTAGAAGGAGCAGATTGAGGAGGTAATAAATGCGTTCAGATAAAATCAAGAAAGGCGTTGAAAGGATGCCTAACCGGGCATTGCTTTACGGAGCTGGATTACATAGCAACCATTTTAACCGCCCTTTTATCGGCATTGCTTCGAGTTTCAACGACCTTATTCCCGGCCACATGAATATGCGCACTCTGGAACGTTATATCGAGAGAGGGATTGAAAACGCAGCCGGCACGCCGCTTATCTTTGGAGTTCCCGGAATTTGTGACGGCATTGCCATGGGGCATAGCGGAATGAAGTATTCATTGCCTTCCCGCGAACTGATTGCCGACATTATCGAAACCATGGCTTCGGCTTATGCTCTCGACGGATTAGTTTTATTGACTAATTGCGATAAGATTACTCCCGGCATGATTATGGGGGCTTTGCGGGTGAATATTCCGGCAATTGTGGTTACTGCCGGGCCAATGCTTGCCGGCCACTTGGGTAAAAGAAGGCTGTCATTAGTGCGCGATACTTTCGAAGCAGTAGGGCGTTTTCAGGCCGGCGAAATAACCGAAGCCCAGCGAGAGTCTTTGGAAATCGAAGCTTGTCCGTCTTGCGGCGCCTGCCAAGGGCTTTATACCGCTAACACTATGGCTTGCTTGACTGAAGCCATGGGTTTATCGCTTCCTTATTGTGCGGCTTCTCCGGCAGTTTTAAACAAAAAAATGCGCATTGCTTATGAAAGCGGCCAGAGAATAGTCGGTTTGGTTAAAGAAGGTTTGAAACCGCGCGGCATCATCAACAAAAATGCGCTTGCCAATGCTATCCGGGTGGATATGGCTTTAGGCGGTTCGACCAATAC
>CAZNWL010000069.1:0-6439 GCA_964577045.1 uncultured Planctomycetia bacterium
ATCTGAAACTTTTTAAAAACTTTTTTTCTTTTCTTCCTTTCGGCTTCCTTGCCCATAGAGGCCCAGACATCAGTATACAAAACATCCACTCCTCTGGCTGCTTCGTCTAAAGAGTCATAAAGTTGTATTTTTGCCCCGGAACTTTTAGAAAATTCCAAAGCTTCGGTTAATACCGATTCTTTAGGCCTATAGCCTTTGGGGCAGGCTATATTGAGATTACCACCCAAGATGGAAAAAGCATAAATTAAAGAGTGGCAAACATTATTGCCGTCGCCGCTATAAGTAACTTTGAGCTTCTTTAAATCTCCTTTTTTTTCTTTAATCGTAAGGATGTCGGATAAAACCTGCGAAGGGTGCGAGAAATCGCTTAAACCATTCACCACCGGAATATTAGAAAATTTAGCAAACTCCAAAATAATATTATGAGAAAAAGTGCGTAAAACCACCGCGTCCAGATATACCGAAAAAGTCCGGGCGGCGTCAGCCACGGATTCTCTTTCGCCAATTTTTATCTCCTGCGGCGTATAGTAAATTACTCCTGCTCCCATTTCGGCTGCGCCGATATAAAAGGCGGTTTTAGTCCTCAAAGAAGGCTTCTCGAAAATAAGCCCCACGGACTTTCCGTTAAGCGCATTCTGAAAAGAAGCCTCGTTGTTCTTTATTTTGAAAGCTAAATCAACCAGAGCTTCAATTTCTTTTTGCGAAAAATTTTTCAGCGAAATAAAATGCTTCATACTTCTTCCAATACGCTTTCTAATATTTCCAATCCTTTATCTAATTCATCCTTAGTTACATTCAAAGCCGGCAGCAGCCGCAAAACTGTTTTATGAGTGGCATTGATAACCATTTTTTTATCCAAACACTTTAAAAATAAAGGTTGGGCTTCGCCGCATACCTCCAATCCCAGCATCAAGCCTTTTCCTCTTACTTCTTTGATTAAAGGATACCTTTCCTTTAAAGCTAAGAGTTTCTTATAGAGATAGCCTCCCATCTGTTTAACGTTATCTAAAATTTTCTCCTGCTCAATTATTTTGAATACTTCCCGCGATACCCTGGTTACCAAAGGCGAACCGCCAAAAGTAGAAGCATGCATCCCGGGTTTAATCAAACCGGAGATAGCCTTCTTAACCACCATAGCCGATATGGGAACCCCTGCGCCCAAACCTTTGGATAAAACCATAATGTCCGGGGTAACCGGATAATTCTGGTAAGCAAAAAGCTTGCCAGTCCTGCCCATTCCGGTCTGCACTTCGTCAACGATAAAAAGCAAGTTATGCTTTTGACAATAGTTTTTTAACTGCTTTACATAGTTTTTATCGGCGACATTTATCCCGCCTTCGCCCTGCACGAGCTCTAAAAGCACGGCTACTGTTCTGGCATTAACTTTACTCTTGAAACTTTCAAAATCATTGAATTTCGCCTCTTTAAAGCCGGCGAGAATCGGCCTAAAGGGCTTTTTATATTTACTCTGTGCCGTTGCCGAAAGCGCTCCGAAAGTCCTTCCGTGAAAAGAATTTCTCATGGTAATAATCTCGTAGCGCTTCCCTTTGCCGAATAAACGGCTGAATTTTATTGCCCCCTCAATGCCTTCGGCGCCGGAATTGGCAAAAAATACCTTGGCCGGAAAACTTCTCCCGGCAATCTCTTCGGCTAAAAGCGCCTGTTCTTTAGAAAATAAATTATTGGGGAGATGAAGCAGCTCTTTAGCCTGCCGGCCGATTACCTTAACTATCCGCGGATGGCAATGCCCCAGGATAGAAACGCCCCAACCGGGCAAAAGGTCTAAATATTTATTGCCTCTCTCATCCCAAAGCCAGCTGCCTTTGCCTCTGACAAACACCGGGCCAACTCTGGCGTAAGTATTCAAAGAATATTTCTTATATAATTCCTTAATCTTCATTTTTAACTTTAATTATTTTACAATCTCGGTGCTGATGCCTTTGTCGGTAAATATTTCTAAAAGCAAAGCATGGGGGATTTTGGCGTCAACAATATGGGCTTTGCCCACGCCGCGTTCAATGGCATATTTGGCAGCCCGGACTTTAGGGACCATGCCCTCATCGATTATCTTATCCTTAATCAATCCTTCGACTTCCCGAACGGTTATACTGGAAATCAAAGAAGTTTCGTCTCTGGGATTTCTCATCACGCCCAAGACATTGGTTAAAAGGACTAATTTTTCGGCTTTTAACTCTGAAGCGATATAAAAGGCTACTTCGTCGGCGTTGATATTAAAAGTTACGCCTTCTTTTGAACTACCCATGGGAGAGATAACTGGAATGCCTTTATTGACCGCCGTCAATAAAGTTTGCTTATTGAAACCGACAATCTCGCCCACAAAACCCAAGTCAACTTTACTTTTCTTCTTAACTGCTTCTAAGATAGTGTTTTTGCGTTTAAATCCCAAAGCTTTAACCTTATGCTTCTGGATTTCGGAAACAATTAAATCATTCAACTCATCCAGCTCCTCCTCAACCACCTTGAGGGTGAATTCATCAGTAACTCTTATTCCCTCAATAAATTTACTGGCTACCTTGCTCTCCCTAAGCCGTTCAGTAATATTCGGGCCGCCGCCGTGAACGATAACGGGAAGAATCCCGGCAAACCTCAAAAAGGCGATGTCTTCCAGGACGCATTTTCTTACCCTCTCTTCGCTAAGAATGGAACCGCCGTATTTAACCACGAATATTTTCTGATGAAACTTCTTTATATAAGGAAGAGCTTCAATCAAAACATCGGCTTTTTTTATCGCTTCTTTGACCATAATTAACTGTATTGAGCGTTGATTTTTACGTATTCAGGGGTTAAATCGCAAGTATAGACGCTTGCGCTACACTTACCCCTCTTTAAATTAACCTCTAACTCGATATTTTTTTTATGCAAATCCGAATGTTTGACCAAAAAACCTTCTTCTAATTTTATTCCAGCCTGGCCTAAACTTGAAACAATCCTTCCCCAGTTGGCGTCGGCGCCGTAAATAGCGCATTTAAAAAGATTGGAATTAGCTATGGCCAAGCCGGCTTTTTTAGCCTCTAAACTGTTCTTGGCCCCTTTAATTTTTATCCGGATAAACTTAGTCGTGCCTTCGCCGTCCCGGATAATCATTTTAGCCAAATCCAAAGTTACTTTCTGCAAATTTCTGGAAAATTCAATCACCTGGTTTTTCCCGGTAAGTTTCAGCCGCTTACTGGTGAGGAAAAAAATCGTATCATTGGTACTCATGCAACCATCAACAGTAATCGAGTTAAAACTTTCTTCCAAAGCGGCTCTCGCGATTTTCTTAAATAAAGGCTTGGGGATATCCACGTCAGTCAGAATAAAACTTAACATCGTGGCCATGTTCGGAGCAATCATCCCCGCGCCTTTGGCAAAACCCAGGATAGAACCGCCGCTTGAAGTAGCCTTAGCATAAGCTAGTTTTAAAAAAGTATCGGTCGTGGAAATACTCTGGGCGAATTTACGGCAATTATTGTCCGGATGCTTGACCAAATTCCCCAACGCCCTGATTATTTTTTCCTTGGGCAGCTTTTTACCAATTATCCCGGTAGAAGCTAAAAGCAAATTTGATTTTTTCGTTCCCAATTTAGCTGCCAAGGCTTCGGCTACAGCCAAAGTATCTCTATAACCGGATTTTCCGGTAAAGCAATTGGCATTTCCACTGTTGACTAAAACTGCTTTTATCCGGTTGTTTATCTGCTTCTTACTAAAGCTGACCGAATAGGAAACATTAAGATTAGCCGTAAAAAAACCGATTGCCGAGGCAAAACCTTCGCATTGAATCAGGCCTAAATCTAACTTTTTCTTCTTCAGGCCGCAATGAGTACTCGACAGTTTAAATCCTTTGGGCAGCTTCATCTTTCAGAGTAACCCCGCTGTTTGGGGATAGCCGAGGATGATATTCATATTCTGGACTGCTTGGCCGGCTGCGCCCTTGATTAAATTGTCAATTACTCCGACAATCACTATTTTTTTATCTTCAATTTGAAAACCAATATCGCAAAAATTAGTTCCCACTACGTCTTTAAGTTGGGGCAATTTCTGCTCAAACAACCTGACAAAGGGGGCATCTTTATAATATTGGGCATAAATCTGGTTAACTGCGCTTTCTTTAACTTCCTTAGTTAAGCTGGCATAAATAGTGGCTAAGATCCCTCTTTCCGCCGGGATAACATGCGGCGTAAATCTCAATGAAACTTTACTCCCGCTGATATCAGAAAGTATCTGCTCTATCTCCGGCAAATGCTGGTGCTTAAAGGGCTTATAGCTATAGAGATTCCCGTTTAAATGCGCGTAATGATATTCTAAAGCCGCTTTTCTGCCTGCGCCGCTGATGCCGGATTTAGCGTCGATAATCACATCCTTAAGCAGGCCTTCTTTTAACAGCGGAGCCAAACTCAAGATGGAAACCGTAGGATAGCAGCCGGGATTGGCAATAAGCTTTGCTTTTTTTATCTCGGCTTGGTAAAATTCCGGCAGCCCGTAAACCGCAATTTTTAGGTTCCGGGAATCCTTATGTTTAATCTTATAAAATTCCTCGTAAATCTTCTGGTCTTTAAACCGGTAGTCCGCAGAAAGGTCGATTACTGTTTTTCCTTTTTCCAGGAAAAACGGCGCCACTTCCGAAGAAACCTTATGCGGCAGGGCTAAAAATATGACCTCGGCTGATTTTTGCGCCTGCTCATAGTCAGGATTAGCGCAAACCAGGTCCAGCCGGCCTTTAAAATGCGGAAAAATATCGCTGAATTTTTCAGCCTTCTCCACCACTGCGCAGAGGTAACTTATTTCAACTTCAGGGTGGTTGAACAGAATTTCCACTAATTTTTCGCCGGTAAAACCCGTAGCTCCTATTACGGCAACTTTCATCTTCATCTCCTAAGATTCCCTATTATATTAAAAATAGCCCCTTTGGTCAAGGAAAGAGGGTTTTGGAAAAAGAGGCTTATTTTAGGCTATCGGAAACTTTTATTTGCAGGGTATCGCCTATGCCGAGGGACCGCCTTTTGGCGCGATAGGCAGGAAGTTCTATGGTCAGAGCCGAATGCGGGCAAAACACCATCTTCCAAGGCTTAACTGCCTCATAAATCTTGATTATTCTATTACTTTTATCCAAGAATACAATATCAATCGCAAATCTCATAAAAGAGGTGTGTATAGCCTGGGCATTATGAAAAATTAAAGCCTCTTTTTCATCCATGGCTTTATCAAACATCAAACCTTTAAGCCGCGGCCAGAAACCAGAAGCGATTCTGGTTTTACTGCTAATCAGGGTCCCTTTATCTCTGCTGATAATGGAATAAAACATCAGTTCAAAACTTGGGATAACTCTTGAGGTATGGCTTTAGGCTTAAAATCGCTGTCTACGCAAACCAGCTTAGTCACTGCCGAGACTAACAACTTGCCAACCCTTTTAATCTCCTGTAAAAATTCCAGAGAAACGTTCTTTTTCCTGCTGATTTGAGTATAAATATGAAGCTCATCCGCATAATGCGCCGGGGCTTTATAGCTTATCTCTACGCTAGCTACCACAAACCAGGTATCAGCTTTGGCTAACTTGGCGGTATCAACCCCCTTAGCTAGTAAAAACTCGGTCCTGGCTTCTTCAAAATACTTCAGGTAATTAGCATAATAAACCACCCCGCCGCAATCAGTATCATGATAATAAATCTTTTTGGTCAGCTTATGCATCGATGAGTGATTATTACTACTTATAATCCCAGGTGGTTATGTAGCAAACAGTATTGTAGGCTTCGGGGACAGGATAACGCTGGATATTGCCGGTGGTATTATTTCCGTCGTCTAAAATCTGATCTATTCTGGCCCTGGCATTTTCAGGAATAGGACAATCGGTATTGAGCGGCTTTCCATAACACCAATCATCCATATGAATTTCAATCTCCATTAACCCATTAGCCGGATTATCAAAGTCCATACCGTCAGCAAACAAATACCAGCCACCCCAAGGGTGTTTAACCTTTGTTTTCTCAATATATGGCCCATCCCAACCCGACCAACTGCTTACGTTAGCATCTAAATCATTGTTGCCGGATTCAAGGAATAAGGCGTCAGTGTGTAGAACATCAGCATTAATTCCATCTATAACCCGATGCCCGGTATCAGCATAAAGCGATGCATCAGCTGTTTTATAAGCTTTAAGGTCGGCTATGGCCGTAGAAATATTCGCCTTCTCAATAGCCCGAAAAGCATTCGGGGCGATGATGGCGGCTAAGATAGCAATGATGGCAATGACTACGATCAATTCAATAAGCGTAAAGGATTTTTTCATATGCCCTCCTTTTTTATTATATATTATACTACGAATAACCTTTAGATTCTATCTCTTTTATCCAGAAACTCTTTAATATCGCGGGGTAAACTGATTTTTAGATTGACTTTTTCCCGGCTGATTGGATGGATAAAACTTAAATAAAAAGCATGTAAA
>CAZNWL010000070.1:0-6300 GCA_964577045.1 uncultured Planctomycetia bacterium
GCCAGGAGTTTATTTTAAAACTGGAGGAATAAGATGAAATACAAAGGAGTTATTTTAAGTTTTTTTATTATGTCCTTTTTATTAGTTAGCTTTATTGGTTATGCCCAAGAGCTTATCCCGGTTATCAAATTCAAGGATGTGGATATAAAAGTCGTGCTGCAATCCATAGCCCAAAAAGCCACCAAAGACACTAAAAAGGTAAATATTGTAGTCAGCCCCGAGGTTACTGGTTTAGTCAGCGTAAGCTTAGAGAATGTAGATTGGTTTACTGCCTTGGAAGCAGTAATCAGGCCTTATAATTATACCTATGAGTGGGTGGGCGACAATATAATTTTAGTGGACACCAACGAAAAAATTCGTGAACGCGAAGCCCAGGCTAAGGAACGCCAGGAAGTCGAGCCTCCCAAAACCAAAGTTTATCATTTAAGTTATCTGGATGCCAATGATGCTAAAAAAACTATTGAACCGATGCTTTCTCCCGTCGGAAGGGTTTCTGTGCTTGAGCTTACCGGCCAGGCGGGTTGGGCTTTTGGAACAGATGTTGCCAAAAGAGAAAGAGCCAAAGAAGCTAAAGTTTCCCGGACAAAAGTAATGGTGGTTTCTGATATCGCCAGAAAATTAGACGAAATAGATGCTTTATTGCAGAAAATTGACGTTATGCCCAAGCAGATAATGATTAAGACTAGGATTATGGAAGTTAACCGCGATGTCCTTGATGATTTAGGCATTGACTGGGGGACCGGTACTACCGGGGCGGACAGCCGCGATACTTTTGTCTACACGCCTTTTACTAAAAACAGCGAAACTGGCCAAGACTTAGCCAGTATTGCCGCTCACGCTATATCGCCTACTCCTGCGGGTTTTGCCGCAAAAACAACGGGTTTAGCCGAGAACAGTTTTAAACTAATCTATAAAAAATTAGTCGGCAATCAGTTTGAAGTAATTGTCCATGCCCTGGAAGAAGATGCCCGCACTAACACCCTTTCGGCGCCGACGATTCTTACGCTGAATAATCAGGAAGCTTCTATCTTAGTCGGCCAGAAATACCCGATTGTCAAAACCGAAACCAGCACCGAAACTTCTCGAATTACCGGCGGCTCTTTGGATTATTACCAAGATATCGGAATTCAGCTGAACGTAGTCCCTCAAATCTGTGGCGAAGAAGAAAATTTCATCAGTATGATTATCCACCCAGCCATTACCTCTCGTTTAAGCGATGTTACAGTTAAAGACCAGCAGGGGACCACTTTAGTTTCTTATCCCTGGTTGACCACCCGGGAAACCGAGACGCAGGTAGTTACCAGAGACGGCGAGACGATTGTTATCGGTGGTCTTCTGAAAGATGTAAAGACCAATCATGATATTGGTATACCGTTTTTAAGTAAAATCCCGCTTTTTGGCTGGCTATTTAAACGTCAAACCGAAGATATTGAAAAAATTGACCTTTTAATTTTTATCACCGCCAAGATAGTTGAACCAGGCCAGCTAATGAATGAAGAGTTTTTACAGGATAGCCAGGTGCCTCGAGAATTTAAGTTGAAAGATGATAAGGATAAGAAGAAAAAGAAACAAGTTAAGGAATAAAAACTATGTACCTCCAACTTTACGGTTTGAAAAAAATACCTTTCAATATTACTGCTGACCCCCAATTCTTCTTTGAAAGCCTACCCCATAAAGAGGCTTTAGCTTCGCTTTTTTACGGCATCCAGGAAAAAAAGGGGATTATCCTGATAACTGGCGAGGTGGGGACCGGGAAAACCACTCTTTGTAAGGTTTTGCTCAAAAAACTTCCTCCGACTACCAAAACTTCTTTGATTCTTAATCCCTATTTCAGCGAAGTACAGCTGCTGCAGGCAATAGTCGAAGATTTTGGGTTAAAACTTCAAAAAAGTAACCGTCTGGATATCATCAATACGCTTAATTCATTTTTAGTCGAGGCGAACTCAAAAGGAGGCAATGCCGTAGTGATTATTGATGAAGCGCAAGACTTGACCAACCGTCAGCTGGAGCAGATACGTCTACTTTCTAATTTAGAGACTGCCAGCAGTAAGTTGTTACAAATTGTTCTGGTCGGTCAGCCCGAACTTAGTGAGAAGCTGGAGAAATTTAATCTGCGCCAAATCCGTCAGAGAATTTTCGTTAAACACCAAATTCTGCCTTTAAGCCGGGAAGAGTCTGAACGCTATGTACGGTTTCGCCTCAAAGAAGCCCAGGCCGAACATATTGAAATATCGTCAGAGAGTTTCCAGTTGATTTATGAATTCTCTAAAGGCATACCCCGGATGATTAATATGCTTTGTGACCGGGTTTTACTTTTAGGGTTTGTTAAAGAGCGCATTACTTTTGGTTCGGAAGAGTTTATTGCCTGTATCAAGGAGTTACAATGAGTATAATTTATGAAGCTTTAAAAAAGGTAGAAGGAGGAAAAGTTTTCTCCGGGAAAATTATAAGAAAAAAGCGTTTTCCTACCGGTTTTTTTTTGATTGCTGCACTAGTTATAGTCTGTTCAGTATTTTTTACCCGCTACTATTTAGGGAAGAAACAAGAGTCTTCCATCCCCGTAGCAAATTTACCCCTAGAGCCGCTTGAACCTAAAGAAGAAATATTGCCTGTTGTTAGCCCAGGCCTGCCTGCCGGCAGGCAGGAGCCGCCGCAGCAAAAATACCAGCTTTCTGGCATTATTTTCGACCAGGAAAAGCCTTTTGCCATTATCAACGGCCAGGTTTTAAAAGAATCTGATCGGATTGGTAATTATTCGGTAGAGTCTATCAGCCAGGACAAAGTCGAGTTAGCCGATTTAAACGACAATAGCCGGTTAGTCCTTTCTCTGGATTCCTTTCAGTAAAGTATAGATATACCAGCTTGCTGAACCAGTAAGGTAAAGATAAAGCCCCCTAGCTTTTCCGTCAAAATATTCCGGAATCATTGGATAAATTTTAGCTGCTTTGCTGGTCGCCATTTTGTAAATAGAATCTAGAACTTGCCGACCTTCTTTGCTAAATCCTCGCTGAAATAAAGCAAAGCTAAGCATTACTGCCATATGGTTAAAAAAGGCGCCGTTTTCCTTATCGCCGTAAGAGAATCCAAAAGCCCGGCCTAAATCCAGATAGGATGAGCCAAAATCAGTATTGAGCCTAAAACCCCCTAATTTTTTATCCTTTAAGTACCGCTTGATTGAGGAGTAGGTTTTTCTGATTTGTTGTTCGCTCGCCACCCCGCTCATGATTGCAAAAACTTGGGAAGCTAACATCATTCTTACGCTTTTTTTAATTTTACCCTCAACCCGCCTTCCCTTATTATCATAATAGCCGTTAAAAAATCCTAACTTTAGCCACTCTTTTTTTCTTAGCCAAGTAGAGAGATGTTCGGCTTTTCTCTCCAAATCAGAAGCCAGGCTTTCTAAAGCGACGGGTTTCTTTTCCCCGCTGATAGTTTTAGTTTTTTGGAAAAAAATTTGCAGCCTTTTTTGTTTTTCCCGGAAATTGTTATAATTTATGGGTTTATGGATTTGATCGAGAAGGATAAAGATTTCTTTTAATAAATAAACTTTTTGTTTTTTAAGGCTTTTTAAAAGGAGGCTCAGAGATTTTAAATTATGCGCGTACATAAAGCTAAAAGCCACACTTTCGCCTCTTTGTGCGGCCATATCCAGGCCGTCATTCCAATCGCCGTTCTCAAGGCGGATAATATTGTGGCTCCCCACGTTAAAGAAAGGGACTAAATGCTCAAGCAAAAGGTGTTCCAATACGCTTCCTTTGTAAACTTTATTGTCTTTTGTGCGCAGGATAAAATCCTTTTGGCTAAATTTTTTATCCACCGCTTTTGCCCGGCAGAAAAGGTGGTCTTTAAAATAGCTTACTGGTTGTTTGAGGATATTTAAGTCGTTAGTTTTTTTCAGATATAAACTTAAAGTAAGGTACGGCCAGACGCCGTGGTCCATCCAGACGCGGGAAATTTTATTACGGTCAGAAATCATTTTACCGTCTTTAGTGATGATGGTAGCATTGGAGCCATCTATCCTTACGCCTTTGAAATTATTCACGATTAATTTTTTAGTTTTCTTAGGTTCAATAAAGAGAAGAGCTAGAGCGTCCTGCCACAAGTCTCGCCAGCCCCGACCGCCTTTTCCGTAATCAAAGTGGGGTAAAAATGAGTTTCCGAAAAGTTTACGTAAAATTGGCTGTAACTTTACCCAGAGCAGCCAATTACTAAAATTGTTATCTTTAAAGTTAAGGTCAATAGCAGTTAATTTTTTCTGCCAGTAGTCTTTAGTTTCTTTAAGCGATTTTTCTACTTTGGCCGGAGTATTTAATCGAGCAAAGGTATTACCAATGGTTTTTTGGCTGTTGTTTACTGCGCCGACGATCAAAAAATAATTTACTGCTTGATTTTTTCGCAAAACTTTTTCGCGGAAGCGAAAAGCGGCTAAAGCTTCTTTTCCATCAAAATCTTTCGAAATTTTATTGATGAGCTTAACTTTTCCTTCCACAGCCGCGGGATTAATTAGCTCTTGTTCCTGGCAGAAATATTCTAGGGTGGGGAATTGGCCTAAAGGCGGTTTAGTTTTGTCTTCGAATCCTAAGCAGAAATAGGTCGTAGCATTAAGTTTGTGCCCAGCTTCATTAAAGACCATGGTGGGTTTAAGCAGAATCCCGTATTTAAGCAGGGTTATCCGGTTTAAAAGGCTACTTACATGGCGATGGTCGCGTAAATTGCTTTCGGCTCGGCCGTAAAGTGGGATAAAAGAAGTAGGGATGATTTTGATAGTAGACTTGCTTTTATTTATCAACTTAACCCACATTACTTCTACGGCTAGATTATGCGGGATGAAATTTATAATTTCCGCCCTAAGTTTTGAATTTTCTTTGATGATTTTGTGATAGAGGAATCCGGCCTCGAGCGTATCTTTCCAGGGAAAAGACAAACGCAGAGTTTCGTTATTCAGGCGGATAAAAAAATCCCTGCGGCAGAGAAGGTTAGTTTTTAGGTCAATTGTGCTTGCCGGCGGAGTAATAAAATGTTCGTTATCTGTTTTAATATCGCCAGAAAAGTTCGGGCTGATTGAACTTAGCAGAGAGCCTAAAGAATTAGTCAACGGGAAATAATTATTATACTCGTGGGGATTTTTTACCCGGAAAGTACCTTGCTGGTCAATAAACTCGTAAATCATTTTGTGATTGCAGCGATTAAATATTGATTACAGAGATTATAAAGCTATTTTACAATAAAGTTTATATTTTTCCTAAACTTTTTTAAAGGAGCTTTTTTATCACTGTAATCTCTATATTTAATCGCCGTAATCATAACTGTAGATTTTTCCCAACATCTTGGTATAATTCTATTTATATGCGCAAAGTTATAATTATTTTATTCCTCTTGGCTTTGGCTGCTAGCAGTTTAGTTTACGCTGCAGAAAAACTCACAGTTTTAGTTTTCTTTTCTAACCATTGTAACATCTGCCTTGACCTAAGGGCGCGCTTTTTTCCTAAGTTGAAAGAAAAGTATGCCTCAAGGATTGATTGGCTGGATTTGGATTCCAATGACCCGGAAAATTTAAAGATGCTTCAGTCTTTAAGCGAAGAGTTTAAGCGGGGAAATGGGACAGTTCCTACTGTTTTCGTGAATAATAAACTTTTTGTTGGTTCAACTGAAATCAAAGAGAATCTGGAAAGCGCGATTCAGGAAGCCTTAGTTACCCAGACCAAGACAATTACTATTTTTAGCAAAGACTTGAAAGATATTTTCCGGAAATTTTCGATTCTGGCGATTATCGTTAGCGGCTTAGCTGACGGGATTAATCCTTGCGCCTTTGCGGTAATTGTGTTTTTTATTTCCTTTTTGGCGGTTTACGGCTATAAAAAAAGAGAAATAATCTGCGTAGGAATATCCTATTGTTTCGCAGTGTTTATCACTTATCTTTTAATCGGCCTGGGTTTCTTTGAGTTTTTCTATTCTCTAAGCAATATCGCTTTCTTTATCAAAGGTTTTTACTATTTTGTCGCGGTTTTTTGTTTCCTGATGGGGATTCTGGCGGTTTACGATTATATTAATTTTAAACTGACACACGCATCCGAAGGGGCGATTTTACAGCTGCCGAAACTGTTAAAGAAAAGGATAAATTTGGTAATCGGCTCGAGGCTGCGCCAGAAAGAGCAAAGCAGTGTTTTTAACCTGGCAATTACTTCTTTTTCGGTCGGGTTTATGGTTTCACTGCTCGAGGCTGCCTGCACCGGACAGCTTTACATTCCCACCATTGTTTTTGTTTTGAAAAGCGGCCAGCATCATCTCAAAGCCTGGGGG
>CAZNWL010000071.1:0-6262 GCA_964577045.1 uncultured Planctomycetia bacterium
AATTAAAGAATGTTAAAATTACAAATTACAAATTACAAATTACAAAAAATATTTGGAATTTGTTTATTGATTGTACCTTGTTTTTTAGTTCTTTCGGCTACTTGGGCAGAGGAAGTAGCGAAAATTGTCGCTAAAGTCAATAACGAGGTAATTACTTCCAAGGATCTGGATGATTATTCCCAGGCTGCAAAATATCATCTAAGCGAGTTGGAACCGGATATTACGCCGGAAAGCCCGGAGTTTCGCAAAGAAACGCTTCAGCGTTTAATCGAAGATAAGCTTATTCTCAATGAGGCAAGAAAAGAAAAAACAGAGATACCTTTGGGAGTGATTAATGAACGGCTTAACCAGATAATCGCTGCGCATCCTTCGCGTGCGGATTTTGAAGCATCGCTAATCCAAAGAGGTTTTACCATAACCCAGCTTAAGGAGAAAATCAAAGACCAGTATTTAATGCGGGAAATTGTCCAGAATAAGGTGAAGGCTTTGGTCAGCATTTTGCCGCAGGAAGTGAGCGCCTATTACGCTGAAAATATGAACCAGATGTATTCTCCTTCAATCTATATTTTTTATCTGGCTACGGCAGAAGATAAGAAACATCTGGTTGAGATAGCCAAAGTAATTAGTTTGGAAGGGTTAGATAAAGCCCTGAACGATTATCCCGAAGATTTGATTAGAGTCGAGTCAACCCAGGATGAACTTAAACCGCAGATAGCTGCCGTAGTCATCAGGCTTAAAAAACCAGCGACAGAAATTGCCAAGATAGATAACCTGTATTATTTAATTTACCTGGAAGAGGTAGTCGATCCGGAAATACTTTCGCTTGCGCAGGCCCAGGATAAGATTTACGCTTATCTTTGGGAGAAGAAGTTCAAAGAAAGGTTCACCGAATGGGTTAATAGTTTAAAAGAAAAAGCAGTGATAAAGATTTATGAGCAGTAACCTGAAGGCTGTAATTGCCAGCGGAGACCCGGCTGGCTGCGGGCCTTTAATTAGTCTGGAAGCGATAAGAGAGTTTAAACATAAGAATATCGAGTTTATCCTCGTAGGCGACCGGAAGGTTTTTGAGCGGTTTGCGGTATACAGAAAAGTAAAAAACAGGATAAACCTCATTGATTTAAATACTTCGGATATTAATAAAATTAAGCCCGGCCAGTTTTCCAAATTATCCGGTAAGGCCAGCTTAGCTTATTTGGACGCGGCTTTAGCCATAGCGAAAGAAAACAGGATTAAGCGCCTAGTGACAGCGCCGTTATCCAAAGAAGCCGTCCAAATGGTCAAGAAAAACTTTAGCGGCCATACCGAATACCTGCAAAATTATTTTAAGGTTCCCCAGGTAGAAATGATGATGGTTTCGAAACACTTGAAAACCGTCTTGCTTACCCGGCATACAGTTTTAAGAAAAGCCGGCTTCTTGATCAATGCCAAGGGCGTGGAAAAAACTTTAAAATTAGTTTACGCTGCGCTTAAAGAGCAGTTTAAAATAAAAAAACCGCGTATTGCTTTAGCTGCTTTTAATCCCCATGCTGGCGTGAGTACTTTTTTGGAAAGAGAGGAGAAAGAGCTAGTTGCCGGCATCAGGAAGTTTAAGTATAAGGTTTACGGCCCTTATCCGGCAGATAGTTTGTTTATTCCAGAGAAGTTAAAGCTTTACGATTGCATAATTTCAGCTTACCACGACCAGGGTATGGTTGCTTTCAAACTCTTGTCTATGAAAAGCGGGGTAAACCTTACTTTAGGCCTTCCGATTATCCGCACCTCTCCAGCCCATGGCCCGGCTTTTGATTTAATGCGTAGGCACAAAAAACCCTTTTCTTCCTCAATGCTTGCAGCCATAAAATTAGCCATCCAATTAAACATTCCCTAAGGCTTAACCGGTGAAGCAAAAAAAATCCTTAGCCCAGGTATTTCTAAGAAGCCAGAAATATATTGGGGAAATTTTGAGCTCGCTGGATATCGACGGAAAAATTGTTTTAGAAATTGGCGCGGGCCCGGGGGATATCAGTGTAGCCTTAGCCCGGCGGGCCAGGCGTTTTTTCTGCCTGGAGGTGGACCCGCGTTTTTGCCGGTTATTGGAGGAGAAGTTTAAACCCTATGCGAATGCTCAAGTGATTCAGGCGGATATAGTTAAATTTCCTGTTTCCCGTTTAGGCAAAAATATAGTAGTTTTTTCAAACGCCCCCTATCAGATAAGTTCAAAACTCATAAAACATTTGATCAAATACAGAAACTACCTAACTAAAGCTTTTCTTACTTTTCAAAAAGAATTTGCCCAAAAACTATTAGCCAAGCCTTTTGAGGAACAATATTGTTTTTTAAGCTGTTATTTAGAATATTATGCAAAAGTAAAAAAGATTTTTGAGATACCAAAAAAAGCCTTTTCTCCACAGCCGAAAGTCGATTCTACTTTTATCGAGATTGATTTTTATAAAAAATTGCCTCTGAAGGCTAAAAACGAGGAGCTTCTTTTTAAAATTATCCAGCAAAGTTTTTCCCAGCCGCGTAAAAAAATAATCAACTCTTTAAAGTTATCTCAAAGCCAAAAAGATTTTTTGCCGTCGTTGAAGATAAATCCATCTTGCCGGCCGGGAGAGCTCAAGCTAAAAGATTTTGTGGTTTTAGTTGATTTTTTGGTTGAAAGGGCTTAAAAATACAGTTATAATTATAAAAACTATGGGAGTAAAGAAAACTCGCGACAGCTGGGGTTCGCGTTTTGCCGTGATTTCTTCCTTTCTTTTTTAAATAAATAAACCGTGAAAGTTATAAAAAGAATTGCGCTCATCGCTTTAACTATTTTGCTGATTGCCACATCGGCATATTTTCCCTGCCGGAAGTTTTTTAAATTCTGCCAGAAAAGCCGGATTTATTTAAATTTGAAAAGCCAAATAGAAGAGGAGTCTAAAAACGCTCCCGGCCATATTTCTTTTGTCATAAAAGATTTAACTTTCCCGAGTTTAGAGTTATCCTGCTTAGCCAGAGAAAAGTTCCCCGCAGCCAGTTTAATCAAGGTGCCTATACTGGCCAGCGTTTTACAAGCCGTAGAAACAGGAAGGCTTTCGCTTGAGCAGCAGGTAACCATCACTCAAGCGGACCTGACCGGAGGGTCGGGAAAAATCAAAACTTTAAAACTGCCCATTAATGTAACCTTGCAAGAACTTTTGGAGTTCATGATATCCCACAGCGATAATACTGCCAGCAATAAGATAATCGACCTGCTTGGCTTTGACTATCTCAATGAGAGTTTCAAAAAAGCCGGCCTTAAAGATACCGTCTTAAAGCGCCGGATGATGGATTTTTCCCAGCGGCCCAACGGCAAGGAGAATTATACTTCCGCAAGAGATATAGTTTTCCTGCTCAACAAAATTTACGCTAAAAAATTAATCAATAAAGAATTTTCGCAAATCGCCCTGTCTTTACTGAAGAAACAGCGGATTAAAGACCGGATTCCCCGTTACCTGCCCAAAAATATCATAGTTGCCCATAAAACGGGATTAGAACACGGCATTGTCCATGACGCCGGAATAGTCTTCGCTCCACAGGGAGACTATATTATTTGTGTTTTAATGAAGAAGTCGCATAATTATAAAGCCGCAAAAAAGTTTATTGCCCAAGTATCTTTATTGACGTATAATTTTTACGAGTGATTAGCCCGACGGACGAAACGAGGTGAAGAAATGGGTTTAGTAGCGACAGTAATTCCTTTATTAATCATAATCGTCATATTTATCATTATTATCCGTATAGCCACCGTAATCTTGAAACTAACCGGCATGGATGAAAATACTGCCCGATTTCAAGCAATTTCGGCTTTTACCGGAACAGGTTTCACCAGCAAAGAGGCAGAGACTATTTTTGAAGATATGACGCGCCGCAAAACCATAACCGTGCTTATGATTTTAGGCAAGGTAGGTTTTGTTTCGGTTATCACTAGTTTATTTGTTTCTTTCAGCAAGGATAACTTGGAGGCTGACCTTTGGAAAGCCCTGATTATTGTTGTTTTTATTTTTATCTTGTATAAAATAACTACTTTAAAAGGGTTTTCCCGTGCATTAAATAAGTTTATCGAGAAGAGTATCGTGGCCCGGGGATTGTCGGGCAGAAGAATTTGGAAGAGCTATTTGCTCTTCCAAAAGGATATGGTTTAGCGCAGCTGACCATTACTGCCAAAAGCAAAGAAAAAGGAGTTAGCTTGGCCGAAGCCGGATTTATCAAGAAAGACATCCTTGTTTTGTCGGTTGAACGCAAAAACAAACTGATTCCTTTCCCGCATGCCCAGGATGTAATCTATGAGGGCGATCGGCTTCTTTGTTACGGGTTGATAAAAAATATCGAGCTTTATGCAACTTGAAGGAAAGGAGAATGCTAAGACCATGGTAATTTCAGATTATTTAAAAGAGGAGTTTTGTTTGGTTAATTTAGAGTCTCACGATAAAAAAGGCGCTATCCGGGAATTAGCCCAGAAATTGTCAACCAGCGGTAGTTTAATAGATTTGGAAAAGTTTATCAACGATGTGATTAAACGTGAAGAACTCGGTTCAACCGGCATCGGCAATAAAGTCGCCATACCTCATGCCCGCACCGACGCGGTTAAAGGCCTGGTAGTAAGTTTTGGCAGGTCGCAGGAAGGAATCAAATTCGATGCTTTAGATGGAGATAAGGTCAAGCTTATTTTTCTCATGGGAGCCGACCCCAGCCAGTTAAGCCTATATTTGCGTATCCTGGCTGAACTGTCAAAATTGCTGATGAATAACTCTTTCCGCCAGGAACTTATTTCGGCTGAAACGCCAAAAGAAGTAATTAAAATAATAAAGAAGTTCGAGAGGGTTTAATTTAATCATGACCAGGGTTTCCCGGGACAATGTTTTAGCTTTTGTTTTAGCCGGAGGTAAAGGCCAAAGGCTTTTTCCTTTGACCGAAGAAAGGACTAAGCCTTCGGTTCCTTTCGGCGGCAAATACCGGCTCATTGATTTTGCCTTGAGCAACTTGGTTAATTCCGGGATTTATTCTATTTATGTTTTAGTCCAGTATAAATCCCAGTCTTTAATCGAACATATCCGCACCAGCTGGCGTAAGTTCGGAGTCCTGCCCAAACATTTCATCACCGTAGTCCCTCCACAAATGCGTAAAAATACAGCGGGAGAATGGTATCGGGGGACGGCTGATTCCATAAATCATAATATCAACCTGATTCATGATTTTAAACCCAGCTTTATCGTGGTTTTGGGCGGAGACCATGTTTACCGGATGAATATTAAGGAGATGGTCGATTATCATATTCGTAAAAAAGCCCACTGCACCATATCAGTGATACCTACGCCTTCGAACCAGGCTCATCAGTTGGGGATTGCCGAGGTAACTTCTAATTTTCGGATTAAGAAATTCAGAGAGAAGTCTTCCTTTTCCGGAAAGAAAATGATTCTTGCTTCGATGGGCAATTATGTATTCAACGCTGATTTTCTGGCGAACCTTTTAAGCGCTAAGCCTTTGAGCGATTTTGGCCGTGACGTAATTCCTTATTTAGCCAAACGCAAAGAAGGGGTTTTTGCTTATGATTTTTCCAAAAACAAAATCCCGGCCTTAAAAGAATATGAAGCCCCTTATTATTGGAAGGACATAGGCACCATAGGCTCTTACTGGCAGGCAAATATGGATTTACTGGGCAAAGAGCCTATTTTTGACTTGGATAACCGCGAGTGGCCGATTTATGCCTCTAATTTTGACTGTCCGCCGGTCTATACGGCAGATTCTAAAATTGAAAACAGTCTGCTTTCCGAAGGGGCCAGAATTTGCGGTTCAGAAATTCGCCAATCTATTCTGGGGCGCTCGGTAATTGTGGAGGAAGGGTGCTTTATCGAGGATTCGATAATAATGGATTTTACTCACATAAAGAAAGGCTGTAAAATCAGAAAAACAATCATTGACCGGTTTAATACCATTGGGCCGAAGGCCTTAATCGGTTATAATGCGCAGAACGATTCCCGCAGATTTCATCTTGATAGTTCCGGAATAGTAGTAGTCAAGAGGGGGTCACGGGACGTGTCTTATATCAGCCTCTAAATTTTATGCCGCAAAAGAATTTTATCGGCTGGACGCTCGCGCTTAGCTTAATTTTTTCAGGCTGCGCTACCAGCGCCCAACGGCAAAACCGTCCGCCCGTTTCTATAAGGAGTTATATCGCTTTAGATGAGTTTTGCCAGAAATATAATTTTACATATAATTTTGATACCATTGACGATATTATTAGTTTATATTCCCCTAATAA
>CAZNWL010000072.1:0-2028 GCA_964577045.1 uncultured Planctomycetia bacterium
GCTCCTGGCTGCGTTTCTCTGCCAGCAAATTATTCTGGCGGACAATCTCGGTTTGTAACTGCTGTTTTTTAAGCTGTAACGTCGGCAAATAACGCTCATACTGCCTTAGGGCATCGCGTTGTTTTTTCAACTCACCTTTGCTTAATCTTATTTTAGCCATGGTTCATTTTATTTTTGGCCAATATTTTTCAATCAGGGATTTTTTAATCCCAGTTTCTTCCGGAGAAAAGCAGGCGGCCATGATTTCCCAGCCTAAATCCAAGGCTTGCTCTAAAGGAATATTCAACTCTAGAGGCATCATCTCTTTTTCAAAAAGTTCTCCGTATTGCAGAAGTTTCTTATCCCAGGAGTTCATCATAAAACCCATGGCTCTTTTTTCCACGGTCTCCCGGTAACTGGCAAAAAGCTGAATCATCGTATCCATGATTACGCGGTGGTCATCGCGGGTTTTGCCGTTCACCTGCTGTTTCAAACGGCTTAAAGAACCGAAAGGCTCAATCACTTTATTTTTCAGATAAAACTGGCCTTCGGTAATATAACCGGTATTATCCGGCACCGGGTGCGTAACATCGTCTCCGGGCATGGTCGTCGCTGCCAAAACCGTAATTGAACCCGCGCCTTCAAAATCCACTGCCTTCTCATAACGGCTGGCTAACTGGCTGTAAAGGTCTCCGGGATAACCCCGGTTAGAGGGAACCTGTTCCATGGTGATGGCGATTTCTTTGAGCGCGTCGCTGAAATTAGTCATATCCGTAAGCAGCACTAAAACCCGCTTTCCTTCCAAAGCAAAGCTTTCTGCGACTGCCAGGCTGATATCCGGGACAAGCAGGCATTCTACCGTAGGGTCAGAAGCAGTATGCATAAAAAAGATAGAGCGCGCCAAAGCCCCTTCTTGCCTAAACGTATCCCTAAAAAATAAGTAATCGTCATATTTTAAACCCATCCCGCCTAAGATGATGATGTCGGCTTCGGCCTGGATGGCAATGCGCGCTAAGAGTTCGTTATACGGCTCGCCGGCAATAGAAAATATCGGTAATTTCTGCGAAACCACCAGGGAGTTAAAAACATCGATCATCGGGATGCCCGTGCGGATCATTTTATTCGGGATAATTCTTTTCACCGGGTTAACCGACGGCCTGCCGATTTCCATTAAGTTTTCAGAAAGCACGGGCCCCTTATCCAAGGGCGCACCGCTTCCGTTAAAAATGCGTCCGAGCAAAGCAGTGCCGCTGGCGACACGCATGGGATGGCCTAAAAAGCGTACTTTGTCGCCAGTAGAAATTCCCCGGCTTCCGGCAAAAACCTGCAAGTACACTTTTTCCCCTTCTATACGGATGACCTGGGCTAAAGATATGCCGAACTGGCTGGAGACTTCGGCGATATCCAAATACCCCACGCCCGCCGCCTCCACGATAATCACATCTCCGGCAATCTGCAATATATTGGTATAGATTTTATACATCGCTTATTTCTTTTTTGTGCTTAATTTTGAAGAAATTTCTTTTTCTACGGCTAAAAACTCCTGCGACTGCCAAGCGCTGGAGTTTAAACCCTTAAAAAGCTGGCGTAACTCCTGAAAAAAATGCAGGGCTTCTTCTTTATTTTTAAAATCAAACTCTGCTTCCAGAATTCCGTAAAGCAAGTTAAACACATATTGCTGGCGCTCTTTGGGGGTAGCTTCATCCACCGGGTCAAAAGCATTCTGCTGCAAATAAACAAAATCAAAAAATTCGCCTTTGAGGTAATCAATATAATCTGAAAGCGCAGTGCCCTCCTCTCCCACCACCTTCATCATCTGCGCGACATCGTTGCTTTTACGTAAAATTCCCTGGCCGCGGGCCTTTTGTTCCTTATCAATAAAACTTTCATACTTGCTCCAGCTGATTAAAGGGTCTATCGCGGGATATCTGCGAGCGTTAGAACGTTCGCGGCTAAGCCCGTGAAATGCGCCCACCACTTTTAGGGTGGCTTGGGTTACCGGCTCTTCAAAATTTCCGCCGGCCGGCGAGACTGTTCCGCCGATAGTTA
>CAZNWL010000072.1:2128-6232 GCA_964577045.1 uncultured Planctomycetia bacterium
GTTACCGGCTCTTCAAAATTTCCGCCGGCCGGCGAGACTGTTCCGCCGATAGTTACCGAGCCGAGCCGTCCGTCAAAAAGTTTTACTAATCCGGCGCGCTCGTAGAAAGAAGCGATGCGCGACTCAAGATACGCCGGGAAAGCCTCTTCGCCGGGAATCTCCTCTAAGCGTCCGGACATCTCGCGCATGGCCTGGGCCCAGCGCGAAGTAGAATCTGCGAGCAGCAAAACATTCAAGCCCATCTGCCGGTAATATTCGGCAATGGTCACGGCAGTATAAACGCTGGACTCCCGCGCCGCAACTGGCATGGAACTGGTATTACAGATAATCACCGTGCGGTCACTTAAAGGCTTTTTAGTCCGGGGGTCAACAATCTGCGGGAAAGTTTTAAGAGTTTCCACTACCTCTCCGGCGCGCTCTCCACAAGCAGCAATCACAACGATATCCACCTCGGCATGCCGGCTGGTTAACTGCTGCAATACGGTTTTACCGGCACCAAAGGGGCCGGGAATGCCGTAAGTGCCGCCTTTCGCTACCGGGAAGAGCGAATCGATTAAACGCATTTTGGTAATCAAAGGCTCTTTGGGTTTTATTTTTTCCTGGTAAGCCTGAATCGGCATTTTCACTGGCCAGCTTTGCTTAAGAAAACATTCGTGAGTTTTCCCCTGTTTATCTTTTAAAGTAGCAATCGCCTGATTTAAATTGTATTTTCCTTTCTTGGCGACATTGACTACTTCCAGTTCGCCCTTCAGCCCAAAAGGAGCCATGATAAAATGCTTGAAAATTTTTTCCTGCACAAACCCGAGGTTTTCTCCGCGGTGCAGGCGAGCGCCAATTTTTACCTCGGGGAAAAACTCCCACTCACTGTCATCGGAGAGCGCGCTTAAATAAATACCGCGTTTTAAAAAGAAGCCGCATTTTTTGGCAATTTCCGGAAGCGGATTTTGCAGGCCGTCGAAAATCTGGCCTAAGAGCCCCGGCCCCAGCTCTACCGAAAGCAGCGCGCCGCTAAATTCCACTTCTTCGCCGATTTTTAAGCCTCCGGTATTTTCATAAACCTGCATTTGGGCTTCGTCTCCTCTTACGCGGATAACCTCTGACTTTAAACGCTCCTGGCCGTTGAGGATATAAGCCACTTCGTTTTGCATGACAAAGTCGGAAATTTTCACCGCGACCATATTGCCGTTTATCTTAGTAATTTGGCCGATTCTTTTTTTAGGCATATTAACCTGCAGTTAAGGTTTCTTTTAAAATAGTTTCCGGGTTGGCGCTACGAATCTTTTCCCAGCGTTCCAAGATTAAAAGTTTCTGCGCATAGATAAATAAAACATCCAGGTCAAAATAATGCCCGAAGGACAACTCTTCTAGTTTCTGCCAGCGCGCGAGATCAAGAATCTTTTCTCCCTCCATAAGCGAAGGGCTGCGCTGGGCATTTAAAGCGGTATGAGTAATCTGGGGCTCCACATATGAGGAGTCCGGCCTTAAATATTTGGTTGGCTCTAATTTATGCCGCACGGCCCTAAGTTTTACCAGCTCATTTCTTAAAGCCGTATCAAAGGCGTGCCATTTTTTTAAACTTAGGCCGGGACAAGAAAAGCCTTCGATTTCTCCAGTTCTTTCTAAAGCCAATAGCTCCCCATCGTTAACCTTGCCTTTACAAAGCGCGATAAATTTTTCAAAAGTGATTGGCGGCCTTTGGCCGAAATGGAGCATCGGTAAACTGGAAATTAAGTAGATTAAAACGCTCATTTTGGATTTATGGAAGGCTTTGCGCTTTTTAAAGCTTCGGCTAATTTCGGCTCTAAGCGCAGGCTAAGGTAGTCGGCTAAAGCAGTATCGCTAAAATCATAACAGGACTTTCCCGCGTCAAAACTTAAAGTAAAACCTGCCTGGATATCTTCGCGCGGCTTCAAGGTGATATTTCCTTTGAGCTCGGCTTTGAGTTTTCCTAAAAATTCCTTCTCTAACTTAGCAAAATCCCGCTCGCTCAAGGAAACAACCACCTCTCCGCTTTCCTGCATTTTATAACTCTTAATCAGCGCTAGTATGCTGGAGGCTAATTCTTGGGGGCCTAAAGCTTTATGCAACTCTTCTAAAATAAGCCGCTTGAGCACAGCATTGATTTCCTTGCGCAAACTGATTAATAAATCCCTGGCTGCTTGTTTGAGGTTTGCCTGGCTGGCTGCTTCCATATTTTCTATCTTCTCTTTAGCCTCGCGGATAAGTTTTTCCGCTGTATTTTGGGCAGTTTCCAGGATGTTCTGGCTTTTGGTCTTCGCTTCCTCTTCAATGGCGCGAGCCTTACTTTGCGCAGCCTGCACGCCTTCTTTCTGGATTTTCTCAATCAACCCTTTTAACTCTTCCTGCATAACGTCTCCAATTATAGTTATTTTTTAGCTAAATTCAACTTTTTAATCGCCGGCAAGGATTTCTTGCGCGGCTTTTAAATAATCGCTTTTATTGACAATCGGCCGGCCGACGACAAAATAATCCGCCTTGTTTTTCAGCGCCTCTTTTACGGTAGCGACTCTTTTTTGGTCGTCAGCAAAAGTTTCTGCCCTGATGCCGGGAGTAATAGTTTTCAGCCCGAATCTTTCCTTTATCTTCTTGGCTTCCCAAACACTGCAAACTACGCCGTCTAGCTTCGCCTGCTTAGCCACTTTAGCCAACTTTAAAACTTTGGCCGGAGGAACTTTTTGCGAGGTCAGTTCAGTTACGCCGATAAGCAACGGTGCTTTTCTTTTTTTACGCAGGGATGCGGCCTTAACTTCTTTACGCAGGTAGCGCAAAGCTTCTGCTCCGGCTTTAAGGTGCACGGTAAAAGCCCAGACTCCTAAATCTACAAAAGCCTTAGCGGTTTCAGCCATGGTGTGGGGTATATCGTAAAGTTTAAAATCCAGAAATACCTCTGCGCCTCTGCGTTTTACTGCTTTAATGGCTTTTGGGCCGCAGCGCGTGTAGGCGATTAGGCCGATTTTAAACTTTTTTACTTTGGGCGAAAGCGCAGAAACTATTTTCTTAAGTTTATCTTCAGAAGTTACATCTAAAGCCACGATGAGCTTATCCCAAGGTTTAGGCAATCATTCCTCCCTGCCTGCCGGCAGGCAGGCTTTCAACTTATTGATATCCTTTATCTTTTTCCTGGCTGAATAACTCTTGATATCTTTAAGGATTTTTGCGGCGACCTTAGGGTTGATTAGATTTATGGTTCCCAGGCTTACGCAACTTGCCCCGGCTAAGATAAATTCGATGGCATCAGAAGCATTTTCAACTCCGCCGCCGCCTAGCACGGGAATTTTTACCGCCTGCGCCACCTGCCAAACCCGGTAAAGCGCAAGCGGTTTAATCGCTCTCCCGGAATAGCCGCCGTAAATGCTTCCCAGATATGGCCTTTTGCTTTCAATATTGATGGCCAGCGAAAAAAAGGTGTTTACTAAACTCACGGCATCAGCGCCGCCGCGTTTAACTGCCTGGGCAATACTCACAATATCCGTCACTTCAGGGGTGATTTTTATGATTAAAGGCTTTTTAGTCAGTTTGCGCAAAGTTTTGGTTAACTTATAAGTAACCGCTGCGCTCTGCGAGATTAATTTTTTTAAACGTATGTTCGGGCAGGATAAATTTATTTCAAAACCGTCGATGCCTTTCTGCTTATCCAGCCGCTTCAGGCATTCCGCGTATTCTTCCTGCGAAAAGCCGCCGATACTGACTAAACATTTGGTCGGCAGTTTACGGATTAAAGGAAGTTTTTCCTTGATAAAAACATCTACCCCTGGATTCTCTAAGCCGATGGAATTAATCACCCCGAATTCGGTCTCATAAATACGCGGCGGCGGATTACCTTTTCGCGGACAAAGGGTTATAGTTTTAGTGATAAACGCGCCCAAGGCCTTAAAATCCGCTAAACCCTTCAATTCTTCGCCAAAACCAAAGGTTCCCGAGGCAGCAATAAGCGGCGTATCTAGGGTGAGTTTCCCAACTTTTACCTTTAAATTCATTTTCTATATTCTATGCTATAATCAGGCTTTTTTCAAATAATACTTTGCCGGGCTTGATTTCGCTTACCCTTTGGAGTATATTAAGTTAATTAAGGGAATGCTGGGC
>CAZNWL010000073.1:0-6180 GCA_964577045.1 uncultured Planctomycetia bacterium
GCTTTATATCTTGATAAAACCGCTCAATTAAGAAAAATAAATCCGGATATGGCTATAAGCTGCGATATCATTGTCGGTTTTCCCGGAGAAGACGAAGAGAGTTTTAATAATACAGTAAGTTTTTTAAAACAGGTTAAGCCAATGCGCATGCATGTATTCACTTTTTCGCCCCGAGAAAAGACTAAGTTTTATGGTTTAAGAATTACTAATCAGAAAGAGGTTAAAAGGCGCTATGAATATTTACGCAAAATCGCCGATGAGTTTTCTTCAGAATACAAGAGGAACTTTTTGGGGAAAACCCTCCAGATGGTTGTTGAAGAAAAAAAGAAGGGGATAGTTTACGGCTATACCGAAAATTACCTTAGAGCCGGTGTTAAAGGAGATTTTACCTTAGGCGAAATTATTCCGGTAAAACTAGATAATATTTATATTGAAAATCAGCGGGGAGATGTTAGGATAAATAACGATGAGCATACCGATAAGCGTAGTAGTTATTGCTAAAAACGAGGCAGAACGGATAAAAGACTGTTTAGATTCAGTAGCCGGCTGGGCTGATGAGATAATCTTGGTTGATGATGAAAGCACTGACCAGACCCGGCAGATTGCAGCCAATTACACTGATAAGATTTTTGTCCGCAGGATGGATATCGAAGGTAAGCACCGTAACTGGGCTTATCAGCAAGCCAAGAACGAGTGGGTTTTAAGTTTAGACGCTGACGAACGTTTAACCCCGGAACTTAAAAAAGAAATCGAGGAATTATTCAGCCAACCGATTGAAGCGCCGGCCTTTGCTATCCCGCGCAAAAATTTTCTTGGCAACTATTGGCTGCGCTGGGCAGGGCAATACCCTTCAGCCCAGCTTAAGTTTTTTAAAAAAAACAAGTTTAAATGGGAAGAAGTCGAGGTGCACCCCCGAGCTTTTCTGGAAGGCAGGTGCGCCTATTTAAAATCGCCGCTTTTGCATTATACTTACCGCGATTTCGCAGATTATTTAAAAAAACTGAATAACCAGACGACCTTTGAAGCTAAAAAGTGGTTTGACTTATATAAAGTTAATCCTAAGAAAGCCAATTATAAGATGAATTTAATCCATGCGTTTTGGCGTTGCTTTGACAGGTTCTTAAGGGCCTATTTTAGGAAACAAGGCTGGCGCGACGGCTTCTACGGTTTTATGGTTTCTTTTTTTTCCGGGCTATACCAGATAATTTCCTACGCCAAATACTGGGAGCTTAAGAATAAATTCAAAACCGACCATGGAAAAAATAGTTTTTCTTGACCGCGACGGCGTAATTAATGAATTCCCCGGTTTTGGCAATTACGTAACCAAATGGGAAGAATTCAAATTTATCCCAGGAAGCCTTGAGGGTATTCGTAAGCTCACCGAACAGAGTTTTAAGCTTTTCATAGTTTCTAACCAGGCCGGAGTGGCCAAGGGCCTTTATACCCCCAAGGATTTAGAAAAGATAAATGCAAAAATGCTCGAGCAGATTAAAAAAAGCGGCGGTAAAATCAGCGGGATTTATTATTGTATCCACTCTTCTGAAGATAATTGCTCCTGCCGCAAGCCCAAAACCGGCCTGATGCATAAGGCGTTAGAGGAAAACTCTCTGCGGTATGATAAGGCCTTTTTTATCGGCGATGCCTTTTCTGATATGGAGGCAGCGCGTTCATTCGGCGCCAAAACTATTTTAGTGCTTTCGGGGATTGAAAAAATATCCAACCGGGCCAATTGGGGGTTTGAACCGGATTATGTTTTTGAGAACCTGCTTTTAGCTGCGGAGTATTTGTCTTCCTGCTATGCCTAAAGTTACAGTTTTTTACGCTAGTTTCGGCCAAGGGCATAAAAAAGCTGCCCAGGCTTTAGGCGATTCGTTGGGTATTGCCGCTTTCGACTTGTTGGATTTTTGTTCGCCATTTATTGCCAGGCTTTATTCCTGGTTCTATATATCTATCACCAATAATTTTCCCTATCTTTGGCAGCTGATTTTTTCCTTAAGCAAGCCAAAGCTTAGTTCGCAGTTAATCAACCGCCTGCACCGGGTTTTATTTGCTTCTTTTTTTGAACATTTAGAGGCGGAAATGCCAAAAGTGGTTATTACCACTCATTTTTTCCCAGCCGACCTGATAGCTTGCGCTAAACCACAGATAAATTGCCGCTTGATTTCAATCATTACCGATATCCGGGTTCACCCGCTTTGGGTTAATCCTGCTATAGACCATTATTTTGCGGCTTTAGAGATAACTAAACAGGACTTGGTTGCTTTGGGAGTTAAGCCGGAAAAAATTACCAGCGGTTTTATGCCTCTGCGCCAGGGGTTTAATCAAAGTTTGTCCGAACAAGAGCTGCTTAAAAAATTTAATTTAGACAATAAGCCGAGCCTTCTTTTTGTTTGTTCTTCCCGAGGAGTTTTTCCTCACCTGAAAAATTCGTTGGATAGTTTATTAAAAGATTTTAATGTGTTTGTAATCTACGGCCATAATGAGCGGCTGCGGCGTTATTTGGAAAGCATTAAGTCAGAAAACCTGCGTTATTTTCCTTTCTATGAAAGGATTTGGGAGTTAATATTTTTAAGCTCGGTCATTATTACCAAACCCGGCGGCATGACTATTTTTGAAGCTGCTTATTACCGTAAACCCTTTATTTTTACCCACTACATTCCCGGACAGGAAAAGGCCAATATGGACGTGCTAATTTCAGCCGGCGTGGCTAAATTTGCGCAGGGAGAAAAAGATTTAGTCGAGGCAGTCTTATTTTTTAGCCAGAGTCGCGGGAAGCTTAGCGATAATTACCCTTTTACAGTCAATCATATCCAGCCGGCCTTAAACCGGATAATCGGATGAAGAAAATCGCCAAGGTAGTTTTACCGGTTGCTTTAGATAAGGAGTTTGATTATAGCTTCTCTGAAGGCCAGACCGTAGAAAAAGGAATGCGGGTATTGGTTGATTTTAGGGGAAAAAAAGCCGTAGGCTTAGTAGCGGCAGTAACCCGGCATTCGAAAATAAAAAAATTAAAGAATATAGCCGCAGTAATTGATTCCCAGCCGCTATTAGATAAACAACAGTTTGCTTTTGCCGAAAGTTTAAGCCGGTTCTACCCTTACCCTATGGCCGAATTCTTTTTTATGATGCTGCCGGCTTATTTGCGGAAGCAACGCAAAAATCTTGAAATTAATTATGGCCGTCACAATGGAGCAAGAGGGCATAAATCGCCGAAGTTTATTAAATCTAATGATATTTTAGAAAGATACGAACGCTGGCGCCCGCTGGTTCAGGAAAAGTTAAAAACCGGATCGATAGTTATTTGTCTGCCGCAAATTTCTTATCTGGAAAAAATCAAGGAGTTGATAGAACGGGATTTTTCTTCGCCGGTTAAGATTTTGCATAGCCATCAGACTGACCGGGAGCTTTTCGAAAACTGGCAAGCCAGCCGGAAAAACTCTTTGATTATCGGTATGCGTATGGCCCTTTTTTATTTCCCCGCCGATTTAAACCTGATAATAATCGAAGAGGAAGATAGCCCGTATTATTTTCAGGAGGAGAAACCTTTTTATCATCTCCGGCAGGCAGCTTATTTGCTTTCCGAAAGCAAAGGCGTAGATTTAGTTTTAGCCGGCGAGAACCCTTCGCTGGATACTTATAAGCGGATATGCGGCAGAGAAGTAGAGTTAATGGAAAACGTTCAGGAAACAAAAAAAATAAATTTAGTGGATTTAAGCGGCTCAATCCAGAAAAAAATAATCGGCCCCGTATTGATCGAACTTTTAAACAAAGCTTTGAGCAACGGTAAAACTGCGGTTATTCTCTGGAATAAGAAAAAACCTTTGCGGGGTTTGGGTATCGAAGGCATAGTCTCGTTGCTTAAGTCGGAATTTCCCGAAGTGCGCATCGACACTTGGCAGAAACGTTCCCCTGATTCTCGGATTATTATTTCCACCGCTGAAATTTTAAGCTCGCTTTATGCAGGGGAAGTTTTTGACGCCGGTTTTTTGCTGGATACGGACAGCCGGCTCAATCGGCCGGATTATGCGGCCAGCTTCGATGCTTACCTATATATTAAGAAGCTGGGTAATTTTTTCCGCGAGGCGCTCTATGTTTTTACCGTAAACCCCAAATATTATTTATTTGACTATCTTAATCGGGACTGGCAAAGCTTTTATCAAAATGAGCTGCTTTTAAGAAAAAAAATGGATTTACCCCCTTATAAAATTTTAACCAGATTGAGCCTACGCGCCCAAAAAGAAAAGCCGCTTTTAAAATACGCCCAGGACTTGTATAATAGCCTTAAAGCTGATTTCGGCCAGATTTACGGGCCGGTGCCGGATTATCCTTTTAAGTTGCGCGGTAAGTTTCGCTATCTCATTACCATCAAGAGCGAAACCAGCCCTCAGGAAAATCTTAAGTTTAGAGAGACTATCGCCGGGGTGCGCCGGCACAACCTTAA
Source organism: uncultured Planctomycetia bacterium (assembly GCA_964577045.1). Taxonomy (GTDB): domain Bacteria; phylum Omnitrophota; class Gorgyraeia; order Duberdicusellales; family 4484-171; genus JAHKAJ01. The sequence goes on from CAZNWL010000073.1 coordinate 4,442, forward strand.
GTTAGCAATTGAGCTGCATTGAGTTATGAATTTTATTTATTTCGGAAGTTCCGAATTTTCCCAGATAGTCTTGGAAGGCCTTTGCCGGGAAAGTTTTCTGCCTTCGCTGGCAGTAACTAAGCCGGATAGACCCAAAGGCAGAGGTTTGAAGCTTTCTGCTACTGCCGTAAGCATTTTTGCCGAAACCAAAGGTTTGGCGTTGGTTAAACCTCAAAACCTGGACGAAAAAAGCTTCAAAGAAAAGATAAGAAAGATTAATCCGGAGTTTTTTATAGTGATTGACTATGGTAAAATTATCCCGCAGGATTTATTGTCTTTGCCCAAAAAGTTTTGCCTGGGTTTACATCCTTCTCTCCTGCCGCTTTACCGGGGGCCGGCGCCGATAGAGTATGTTCTTTTAAAAGGCGATAGCTATACTGGTTTGACTATTTTTAAACTTAGCCAGCAGGTTGATGCCGGCGAAATTATTTTTCAAAAAAGAATCCCCATTGAAACTCAAGATGACCATCTTTCCCTAAGCCTTAAACTGGCCAAAGAAGGAGCTGTTTTTTTGGTTGAAGGCTTAAAGAAGATAGAGGATAATAAATATAAACTTACCCCGCAGGATGAGCTTAAAGCTTCTTCTACCCATAAGTTTAGAAAGCTCGACGGTTTGATAGATTGGCAGAAGTCGGCCCTAGATTTAAGAAATCAAATCCGGGCTATGGTCGGCTGGCCTTCGGCTTATACTTATTATAATGGCCGGATGGTTAAAATATTAAAGGCGGACATTTCAGGAATTGAAAACCAGTCAAAGCCAGGCCAGATTATCGGGGTTAACCGCCAGGGAATCGATGTTACCTGTGGCCAGGGGGTTTTAAAAATTATCAGCCTCAAGCCCGAAGGTAAGAAAACTATGGATGCTTGGGAGTTTGCCTGTGGATACCGCTTAAAGCCCGGCGAAACTTATGGATAAATGCCTGCATATATTTTTTTCCGGTATGGTTCAAGGAGTGGGTTTTCGCTTTAGCGCCATGGAGTCAGCAAAAAAACACTGTCTTAACGGCTGGGCTAAAAACGTTAGAGGCGGCAGGGTAGAGTTATTGATTCAAGGCTCGCAAAAGAATATAGATTTATTTTTGGAGGATATAAATCAGGAATTTAAGCGGCATATAGCTGATTGCCGTATAGAAGAGTCAGAATATAACCAAAGTCTTACTGATTTTAAGATAGTTTTTTAAAAAGAGCAGGGGGTAAAATGAAATATGCAGTTTTTTCCGATGTCCACAGTAACCTGGAAGCTTTCAAAGCAACCCTAGACGTTTATTACCGGGAAAAAATTGACCATTATATTTTTGTAGGGGATATAGTGGGTTATGGCGCAGACCCCGGAGAATGCCTTGCCCGGTTGCGAGAGTTGAAAGCTATAACTGTTGCCGGAAATCATGACTGGGCAGTAGCCGGAAAATTTTCGCCTAACAATTTAAATGTTTATGCTAGGGAAGCTATTTTTTGGACGCAGAAAAAGCTTAAGAAAGAAGACCTAGCTTATTTGGCGAGTTTAAGTCTTACTGTCGAGGGGGAAGATTTTGTTTGCGTTCATGGCAGCCTAAAGAGCCCCCATGATTTTAATTATATTTTTGACCTTGACGATGCTACCGAAGATTTCAATTTTCTGAATAAGAAGATTTGTTTTATCGGACATACCCATAGGCCAGGAATATATTGCCAGGATAAAGAGAATGTAAACTATATTACCC
>CAZNWL010000074.1:0-6172 GCA_964577045.1 uncultured Planctomycetia bacterium
GTGTGAGGGATTACGGAAACCGTATGGGTATCCCTACGGTTGGCGGAGCAGTATTATTTGATGAGCGCTTTTTAGGCAATCCTTTGGTTTATTGCGGCACTCTGGGGATTTTGCCCAAAGAGAAGTCGTTTAAACAGTCAAAGCCGGGAGATTTAGTCATTCTCTGTGGGGCTAAGACCGGAAGAGACGGGATTCACGGAGCCACTTTTTCGTCCAAAGAGCTTGATGAACATACCGTAGGTCTTACTACTGCAGTACAGATCGGTAATCCTATCGAAGAAAAGAAGCTCACCGAGGCAATCTTGCGCGCCCGCGATAAAAACTTATTTACGGCCATTACCGACTGCGGTGCCGGCGGACTTTCCAGCGCAATCACCGAATTAGCCAGTGAGCACGGCGTCAAAGTTTATCTGGAAAAAGTTCCTTTAAAATACCGCGGCTTGACTTATACTGAAATCTGGATATCCGAATCTCAAGAGCGGATGGTATTTTTCACAACCCCCAAACATTTAAAAGAATTAGAAGCTATTTTTAAGGAAGAAGATGTCATCATGACCATCGTTGGAGAAGTTACCGATAAACATAGGTTAGAACTTTTCTACGGCCGCCATAAAGTATGCGATTTAGATATGGATTTTATTTTCGATTTGCCTCAATTAAGGAAAAAAGCCCTTTGGATAGAAAATAAAGCAGAGGATATAAAATTAAAGGAAAAGGATTCCTATACCCAGGATTTAAAAAATTTGCTCGGCCGGCCAAATATTGCCTGTAAAGACTGGATTATCCGGGAGTATGATCACGAAGTCCAGGCCGGTTCAGTCATCAAAGCAGTTTCAGGAATTGAAAACATTGCTTCCAGCGATGCGTCAGTCATCCGGCCGGATTTAGAAAGCGATAAAGCTGTAGTCGTTGGTTTTGGAATTAATCCTTTTTATTCCGACCTTGATCCTTATTGGATGGCAGCTTTAAGTTTAGATGAAGCTCTGCGCAATGTTATCGCCTGTGGCGGAAATCTCGAAAAAACTTTTATTTTGGATAATTTCTGTTGGGGTTCGCCGCAGGACGAGCTGGTTTTAGGAAGTTTAGTCAGGGCAGCTGAAAGCTGTTATGATTTTTCCGCTTATTACCGCGTGCCGTTCATTTCCGGAAAAGACAGCCTTTATAATGAATATGATGTCGGTGGAAAACACATCTCTATTCCCGGCACTCTACTGATTTCAGCCATTTCAATAATTCCTGACTGGCGTAAAGCTAAAACGAACTTTTTTAAAGCCAAAGATAATTTAATTTATACGCTGGGATTTACCAAGCCGGAAATGGGAGCTTCGGAATATTTCCGGAGTTTAAATCTTAAAAAGGGCTTGATTCCTAAAGTAGACAAAGAAAAAGCAAGAGGTATCTTTAAACAGTTAAGCCTGGCTATACAAGCTGGATATATTGAGTCTTGCCATGATTGTTCAGAAGGAGGATTGGCAGTTGCACTTGCGGAAATGTGTATTGGAGGAAACTTAGGGGCGGATATATTTTTAGGAGAAGTTCCTGTAGAGACACGGTATCCTTCGCTTCGCTCAGGACAAGATTTCGTACCCCTGCGTGATTACGAAATCTTGTTTTCCGAATCACCGACGCGTTTTATCATTGAAGTAAGAAAAGAAAATCAGGAAGCTTTTGAGTCAGCCTTAAAAGATTTACCCTTTGGCCTGATTGGCTGTGTTTCATCTAATAAGGAGCTAGCAGTTTTTAATAAAGATAATAAAAAAATTATTCAGACAGAAATAAGCCAATTGAGGAATTACTGGATGAAAACATTTCAGGAATTTAGGAGATAAAGTAGGGGCGAGGTACCTTGTCCTGAGCGAGGCGAAGGGTGCCTCGCCCTATATTACTACCATGAAACCCAGAGCTTTGATTATTAGGACTGCCGGCACCAACTGTGATAAAGAGACGGAATTTGCTTTTCAATCCGTCGGAGCTAAAACTATGCTCGCGCATATAAATTACCTTAAACGAAAGTCTGACTTTTCCGATTTCCAGATAGTTTGTATTCCCGGAGGCTTCAGCTACGGAGATGACTTAGGTGCCGGAAAGATTTTATCTCTAGAGATTATCAGTTGGCTTAAAGATGGCCTCAAACGTTTTATTGACCGGGGAGGTTTGATGTTAGGTATCTGCAATGGTTTTCAGGTATTGGCCAAGACTGGTATTCTTCCCGAGGTAGATTTTAAACAGAAACTTACCTTAGCTGATAATGACTCTGGCCGTTTTGAAGACCGCTGGGTGTATTTGAAAATCGAAAAATCCCTGCCTGCCGGCAGGCAGGGAAAATTGAGAATTGAGAATGTTTGGCTAGAAGGATTACCAGAGATAATCAATTTGCCCGTAGCCCATGGAGAGGGAAAGTTCTATGCAGAAGCCGAAATTTTGGATAGAATAGAAACTTCCGGCCAGGTAGCTTTAAGGTATGTTGATGAGTTTGGCAAAACAGCCGGATACCCTTTTAACCCCAATGGTTCACTAAATAATATTGCCGGCATTACAGATGCTTCTAGAAGAGTCTTGGGGTTGATGCCGCATCCAGAGCGGTTTATGTTTAAACACCATTGGCCTTTTTGGAGTAAAGAAGAGGTGGTTCCTTTTGGGCGTAAGATTTTTGAAAATGGCGTAAAGTATTTTAAGACATGAAAAAAATAAATTACCAGAAAGCCGGAGTCAGCATAAAAAAAGGCGAGCTGTTCGCTCGAAAGATTAAAATAGCCGGTCCCAAAGCCTTTGGTTCTCTTTTTAATTTAAAACCCCTACTTAAAAAATATAGAAACCCGATTTTGGTTTCTTCTACTGATGGCGTAGGGACAAAGCTTAAAATCGCCCAAGAGCTCCGTATTCACCATACCGTCGGCATTGATTTGGTAGCGATGAGCGTAAATGATGTGGTTTGTTTAGGGGCAAGGCCGTTATTTTTTCTGGATTATATCGCCTGCGGCAAATTGAATTTGAAGACAATGCTTAAACTCATGGTCGGGATAAAAAAAGGCCTTCGGCTTTCAGATTGTCCGCTTCTTGGCGGAGAAACTGCAGAGATGCCGGGAATGTATAAGCCCGATGAGTATGATTTGGCCGGTTTTTGCGTAGGGATTGTCGATAAACATAAGGTTATTGACGGAAAAAATATCAAGGCCGGCGATTTAATAATCGGCCTTGAATCTTCGGGGTTACATTCCAACGGTTTTTCTTTGGTGCGTAAGACACTAGGGTCGAAAGGCATAAAAAAATATGTCAAAGAATTACTTATCCCTACCCGTATTTACGTAAAACCGATACTTTCGCTTTTAGAGAATACGGCAGTAAAAGGAATTGCCCATATCACTGGTGGAGCATTTTATAATAAAGCCACTAAGATTTTACCCCTAGGTTTAGGTATGGTTATTAATAAGAAAAATTGGTCCCTGCCAAAGATATTCGAGATTATTCAAGACCGAGGAGATATTTCTGAAAAAGAGATGTATTCAGTATTTAATATGGGCATAGGGATGATGGTTGTAGTAGACAAAAGAAATGCCAGACCAGCCGTAAAATATTTAAACCGAATGGTCAAGGCCCGCCTTATCGGCGAGATAGCCAAATCTTCCCAGAGGATGGTTTTAAGATGAAACTTTTAGTTATCGGTTCAGGCGGCAGAGAGCACTGTTTGGTTTGGAAGTTAAGCCAATCTTCCTTGGTAGATAAGATATATTGCGCCCCAGGTAATGGCGGGACTACAAATAATGTAGACATTGGCGTTAACGACATAGAAGGGCTTTTGAATTTTGTCTTAAAAGAAAAAATAGATTTGACCGTAGTTGGCCCGGAAACGCCTTTGGTCGAAGGGATTGTTGACCAGTTTAAAGCCAAAGGATTAAAAATTTTTGGGCCCAATAAAGACCTTGCCCGTTTAGAAGGCAGCAAGATTTTTGCTAAAGAGTTGATGCAAAAATATAGTATCCCTACCGCAAATTTTAAAGTTTTTACTTCTACTCTTCCCGCCAAAGCCTATATTGAGAAAAGAGGAACCCCTTTGGTAGTAAAGGCCGATGGTTTAGCCGCCGGAAAAGGAGTTTTTGTCTGTTCGTCGGTTAAAGCCGCGCAAGAGGCAATAGATTTAATTATGCTCAAGAAAGAATTCGGCGCCTCTGGCGATAGAGTAATTATTGAGGATTGCTTTGAGGGGGAGGAAACTTCGATTTTAGTTTTCACTGACGGAGAAACAATCATTCCTTTGGTCGCTTCTCAAGACCATAAACGCGCCTTTGACCGGGATAACGGCCCTAACACCGGCGGCATGGGCGCTTATGCTCCGGCCCCTTTGGTCAACGCAGAACTTTTCGAAAAGATTATGGATAAAATATTTACCCCGCTAATAAAAGGTTTAAAACAAGAAGGCCGGCTTTATCAGGGAATTCTTTATGCCGGATTGATGATCCAGAATAATGAGCCCTATGTTTTAGAGTTTAATGTCCGGTTCGGCGACCCGGAAACGCAGGCAATCTTACCTAAATTAAAAAGCGATTTAGCCGAACTTATGCTTAAGACCGTTGATGGCAAGCTTAGGGGGATAAGCCTTCAATGGGATGAGCGCTTTTGTGTTTGTGTAGTTTTGGCTTCGGGGGGCTACCCGGGAAATTACCAAAAGGATAAAGAGATTAGAGGTTTAGAGAAATTAAGCGGCCTCGAAGATATTTTTGTTTTTCACGCCGGCACAAAGGAAAAATCAGGATTTTTCACTAACGGCGGAAGGGTGTTGAATATTAGCGCTTTAGGTGATACTATAAAGGAAGCGAAAAACAAAGCTTATGACGCTATTGGCAATATTCAGTTCGAAAATATGTTTTACCGCAAAGATATCGGCGATAAGGCATTTACATTTAAATGAGGTAAAAAATGAAGGAAAAAATAGCTATCGTTTTAGGAAGTAAAAGCGATTTAGATAATTTGAAAGATGGCATAGGTTTGCTTAAGAAATTTAAGATTGCTTATACCTTGGAAGTTATTTCGGCTCACCGTAATCCTGAAAAATTGAGAAAGTACTGTAAGAAGTTAGAAACAGATGGTATCGAAGTTGTAATCGCCTGTGCTGGCATGGCTGCTGCCCTTCCGGGATTTATCGCCTCTTACGTGGATATTCCGGTTATCGGCGTGGCTTTAAAAGGCGGGCTGCTTGATGGTTTAGACGCCCTTTTTTCCATGGTCAGCACCCCTAAAGGTTTAGGCATCGCTTCCACCGGCGTAGGTAAAAGCGCATTTATCAACGCCATAATTCTTTCTTTAGAAATTTTGGCTGGCAAAGATAAAGTTTACAACACGGTTTTGAAAAAAGTAAAGGCTAAATTCAGGCAGTGAAAACTCTGATCATTGACCCCAAAAATATCAAACAATCTTTAGTCGAGGAAGCTGTAAGCAAGCTTTCCCAGGGCGGTATCGTAGCTTTGCCTACCGAAACCGTTTATGGATTGGCTTGCCGGGCAGACAACGAGGCAACAGTCAACCGGCTTTATGAGATAAAGGCCAGGCCTAAAGATAAGCCTTTTTCTTTGGCCCTGGGAAATGTGGAAGAAGTTTTTAAAAGTTACTTTGATGTGTTGCCGCCTTTCGCTTATCGTCTAATCGAAAAATTTTGGCCGGGACCCCTAACTATTATTTATTACACCCGCGACGATAAAAAAGTCGGTATCCGAGTACCGGCACAGGAAATTACCAACAGGGTTCTTCAAGATTTAGGTTTAGCAGTTTGTTTTCCTTCAGCTAATTTAAGCGGAGAGAAAGAAGCAGTCACCGCCAAAGAGGTTGAGAATATTTTTGGTTCAAAGATTGATTTAATTATTGACGGCGGCCAGAGCGATTTGTCCAAAGCTTCGACAGTGCTTGATCTTACTCAAAAACCGTTTAAGCTTTTACGCGAAGGTTCGATTAGCGAAGATGAGATTGCTAAAATATTTATCCGCAAGAGAATACTTTTCGTCTGTACCGGCAACAGTTGCCGTTCTCCCATGGCCCAATATCTTTTAGAAAAATATTTACATGACACCAGGTTGTATTTTGAGGATAGATATGAGATAATTTCTCGCGGTATCTCTGCTCCGGAAGGTTTAGGAGCTTCGGGGGCAATAGTGGATATTTTGAAAGCCAAAGAGGATATAGA
>CAZNWL010000075.1:0-6058 GCA_964577045.1 uncultured Planctomycetia bacterium
CGGTGGCCCACCATAGATTCGGTAATAAAAACCGGTACGTGTTTCCTGCCGTCATGAACAGCGAAGGTTAAACCGACAAAATCAGGAGTAATCGTCGAACTACGCGACCAGGTTTTGATCGCTTTCCGGTCGCCGGATTTTTTTGCCAATTGCGCTTTTTTCAATAACTTAGGCTCAATAAAAGGGCCTTTCTTTAAGGAACGGCTCATTGTTTAACCCTCTTTTTTGCTCTGCGTTTTACAATGTACTTATTGCTGAACTTTCTACGCTTCCTAGTCTTATAACCTTTGGTAGGCATGCCCCATGGGCTAACCGGATGAGGGTTACCCTGGCCGGCTTTGCCTTCTCCGCCTCCATGAGGATGGTCGATGGGGTTCATCGCTGAACCTCTGACTTTGGGCCTGCGGCCCAGCCAGCGCACCCGGCCCGCCTTTCCATGCATAAAGGTAGAATGCTCAATCAAACCCACCTGGCCCACAGTAGCCCGGCAATCGCTTTTTAAAAGGCGGATTTCGCCGGAAGGCATACGTATTTGCGCCATGTCTCCTTCTTTTCCCATTAGCTGTGCCCAACTGCCCGCACTGCGGACTAAAACTCCGCCCCGGCCAGGCATCAACTCTAAATTATGGACAAATGTCCCCATAGGTATATGTTTCAACTTCAAGGAGTTGCCGGGTTTTATATCTACCTGTTCGTCAAGAGAGCTTACGACCTTATCGCCAACTTTCAACTTATCCGGCCAGACGATATAGCGGCGCTCTTTATCCGGATATTCGACCAAGGCAATCCGTGAACTCCGATTAGGGTCATACTCAATAGTCAAAACTTCGGCAGGTTCGTTAAATTTATCGCGTTTATAATCGATTATCCGGTATTTCCGTTTATTACCGCCGCCGCGGTGCCGGCAAGTTATCCGGCCGCGGTTATTGCGGCCGCCGCTCTTTTTCAAACTGGTCAATAAAGACTTTTCGGGAAAGCTGCGGGTAATTTCGGCAAAATCAGAGATAGCCTTAAACCGCAAAGAAGGAAGAATTGGCTTGAATTTTTTTATCCCCATAATTAAACTTTTTTAAATTGATTACAGCGATTTAAAAAGATTACGGCGATTAATCTCTGTAATCTGCATTTAATCTCTGTAATCATCTTTAGGTTAATTTTATTTCAAAACCTTTCTCTAAAGTAACGATGGCTTTTTTCCAGGAAGTAGTTTTCCCGGGCTGGTTCCAGCGGACTTTTTTAGTTTTACCCTTGACCACCATCGCTGAAACTTTGCTGACTTTTACCTTGTAAACCGATTCCACAGCTTTTTTTATATCTATTTTGTTAGCCCGGCGGTCAACCCAGAAAGAATACTTCTGCAAAGGAGTCTCGCGGCTCGACTTTTCAGTAATCAAGGGCGAACGAATTACGGAATAATCTCCTTTTAAGCCAGGCATTTTTTAATCCTTTGTTCTATCGCTTTAAGCGCTGCATTAGTCATAACCAGCTTTTTACAGTCAAGGATATCTCTGGTGGCAACATTTATTGCCTGCGAAACTTCCAGCCGGGGAAGATTATTGCTCGCTAACTTAAGGTTATTTTCCAACTCTTTAACTACCAGGCGCACTTTTTCTTCGTCTAATTTCAGTTTTTTAATAATTTGGGAAAAATCCTTGGTTTTATGGGAAACTAAACGTAAATCTTCCAAAACCATAAATTCAGCATCTTTTAATTTAGCATTCAAAGCGCTCTTTAAGGCTAAAGCCTTCATTTTTTTAGGCATATCCTTATAGAAAGAATGTGGTGTGGGGCCAAAAGGCACTCCGCCGTGCCTCCATAAAGGGTTGCGGATAGAGCCGAACCTCGCTCGGCCGGTTCCTTTCTGCCGCCAGGGTTTTCTGCCGCTGCCAGAGACATCTCCCCGGTTTTTACTGGAAGCCAAACCCTTGCGCTGATTTCCCTGGTAAGTCACCACTGCCTGATGCATGAGCGCTAGATTGACTGTTCCGTCAAAAATTTCAGGGTCTAAATCAACATCGCCCACTTTTTTACCGTCGGTATTTAAAACCGCCAATTTCAATGTAGGGGCGCGGCCTGCCGCGCCCCTACTTTTGGTTGCTTTTGTCTTCTTAACCGCCATATAGCATTAGTCTACTTTTTTTACGCAGACTACCGCGCCTTTAGGGCCGGGGACCGCACCTGATACGAAAATAAGATTTTTGTCCTTATCGACCTTTTGCACCTTTAAATTCTTTGTCGTTCTAAAGCTATTACCCATGTGCCCGGGCATATGTAAGCCTTTGATTATCCTCGAGGGAAAAGACGAAGCGCCGGCTGAACCAATGCGCCGGTGAGTCATTGAGCCGTGGGTCCGGGGCTGGCCGTGCCAACCATGCCTTCTCACCCCGCCCTGAAACCCTTTTCCTTTGGTCCGGGAACGGACATCAACGATGTCTCCTTCCTTAAATATATCGGCTCCTACTTGAGGGGTAGCCTTTAAATCAACTCCTTCCTGCGCGGAAACTTCTCTGATTAGTTTACAAGCAGGGACGCCCATTTTTTTAAAATATCCGGCCAGTGGCTTTTTCAATCTTGCGCTTCTTTTATCGTTCAGTTTAAAACAAGCCACTTGGACTTTGTTTTTGCCTGGATAGTCTAGCTTTTTAAGCAAATACACTGGTTCCACCTCGAGGAGAGTTACCGGGCAAAGGTTACCCTCGGCATCAAAAGTTTGCGTCATCCCGATTTTTTTTCCGTAAATTTCTTTGAGCATAATTCGCTCTAATCAATAGTAAACCTTCGCCTTCACGAACACACCGGATGCCGCAAACCGCTTGCAGCAATCCGCCTCATTCTCGTGTTAAAACCTGGATTACACTTCCTGCTTAATCGCTACATTTACTCCTGCCGGCAGGTTCAACTTTCGTAAAGCATCTATGGTTTTGGCGGTAGGATTATCTAAATCGATGATCCTCTTGTGAATCGCCAACATAAACTGCTCGCGCGACTTCTTGTCGATGTTCGTCGAACGGTTAACGGTATAAATCTTTTTCTTGGTTGGAATGGGTATGGGCCCGTTAACTTTTGCTCCGGTGCGTAAAGCCACCTCGGTAATATCCTGGGCCGACTGGTCCAGAATCCGGTGGTCAAACGCCTTTAGTTTTATACGCAGCTTAAGCATCTTTTTAATTTTAAATTGATTACAGCGATTTGAAAGAGATTACGGTGATTTAATCTCTGTAATCTCTTTTTAATCTCCGTAATCATCTTACTACTCAATAATTTCCGTGATTACCCCGGCGCCCACGGTTCTGCCGCCTTCACGGATAGCAAACCTTAACTCTTTCTCGGCAGCTACCGGCTGAATAAGGGTAACTTCTAAATCTACGTTGTCGCCAGGCATAACCATTTCAATGCCTTGCGGTAATTTACATGTTCCGGTTACATCGGTGGTGCGGAAATAGAATTGGGGCCGGTAACCAGTGAAGAAAGGAGTATGGCGCCCGCCTTCCTCTTTCTTCAAAGCGTAAACTTTAGTTTTAAACTTAGTGTGAGGAGTGATTGAACCTGGCTTAGCCATAACCATTCCTCTTTCCACATCATCCTTCTCGACGCCCCTTAAAAGCAGACCCACGTTATCTCCGGCTTGGCCTTCATCAAGAAGTTTTCTAAACATTTCCACGCCGGTAACCACGGTCTTTTTGATTTCCGGATGTATCCCCACCATTTCCACTTCTTCGCCGACTTTAACTTTTCCGCGTTCGACTCTTCCGGTAACTACTGTTCCGCGCCCGGAAATAGTAAACACGTCTTCTACAGCCATAAGGAAAGGTTTTTCCACATCTCGTTTTGGGGTAGGAATGTAGTCGTCTACTGCTTTCATCAAGTCTAAAAGGGGTTTGCAATTGGGGCATTCGGCTTTACCGCAGCCGCAGGCTAAAGCCTTAGTGGATGAACCTCTAATCACTGGGGTTTCTTTGCGGGGAAATTCATATTTTCCCAACAAATCCCTAACTTCCTCTTCCACTAAATCCACCAATTCCATATCATCCATCAGGTCAACTTTGTTAATAAACACCACGATTGCCGGAACATTTACCTGGCGGGCTAAAAGCACGTGTTCGCGGGTTTGCGGCATGGGGCCGTCGCTGGCTGATACCACTAAAATGGCTCCGTCCATCTGGGCGGCGCCGGTAATCATATTTTTAATGTAGTCAGCATGCCCAGGGCAATCGATGTGGGCATAATGGCGTTTCTCGGTTTCATATTCCACGTGGGAAATGGCTATGGTCAAAATCTTTGTTTCGTCTCTGCGCCCTTGGGCGGCTGAAGCTTTAGCCACTTCATCGTAAGTAATAAATTTAGCCAATCCCTTACCCTGTAAGACCTTAGTTATGGCTGAAGTGAGCGTAGTCTTACCGTGGTCAACGTGGCCGATAGTTCCAATGTTAACATGGGGTTTGGCTCTGACAAATTTTTCCTTTCCCATTTCTACACCTCCTTAAAAATTCACACACCTAATATTTTCGCCAATAATACGTCGGGTACCTTCTCATAATACGAAGGTTCTATTGTATAAGAGGCTCTGCCTTGTGTCAAGTTCCGAAGCGCATCGGCATAATTGAAAACTTCGGAAAGCGGAACGTCGGCGCTGATTATACGTAAGTTCTTGCGTTCCTTGATACTTCGGATTCTCGCCCGCCGGGAATTTAGGTCGCCGATAACCTGGCTGGAATACTCCGCTGCCACCACTACCTCCAGGTCCATTATCGGCTCTAAAATCACAGGGCTAGCTTTCCGTAAAGCCTCTTTAATCGCCATTTCTGCGGCCACTTTAAAACTTAACTCCGAAGAATCAACCTCATGAAAAGAGCCGTCAATCAAAGTCACTTTTATATCCACCACCGGATACCCCCCTAAAATCCCACTTTCCGTGGCTTCTTCGATACCCTCTTTGACTGCCGGGACATATTCTTTAGGAATGGCACCCGCTTTTATTTTCGACTCAAAAACAATCCCTTGGCCTTTACCCAAAGGCTCAAGGATTATCACTACATGCCCGTATTGGCCTCTTCCACCGGTTTGCTGCACGAACTTACCCACGGCTTCTACCTTATGGGTAACTGTTTCTTTATAAGCAACTTGCGGTTTTCCAATCTTGGCTACCACATTAAATTCACGGATTAAACGGTCAACCATTATCTCCAAATGCAACTGCCCCATCCCGGAAATTATATTCTGGCCGGTTTCTTTATTGTAGCTTATCTTAAACGAAGGGTCTTCGTCTGCCAGTTTACGCAACGCTTCGAATAATTTATCCTGGTCGGCTTGGGTCTTAGGCTCAATCGCCAGGGACACAACCGGCTGGGGAAATTTTATCGATTCCAAAACCACGGTATGGCGCAGGTCGCAAAGAGTATCGCCGGTCGTCGTATTTTTCAAACCGACCAAGCAGACTATATCGCCGGCCCGGGCTTCGTTGATATTTTCCTGTTTGTTAGCGTGCATTCTGATAATTTTAGAAACTTTTTCTTTTTCGCCTTTAGTGGCATTATATATGATCACTGAAGGCGTAATTTTTCCGGAATAAACCCGGGTATAAAAAAGTTTGCCCACAAAAGGGTCGGTAAAAACTTTAAAACATAAAGCGCAAAAACTGCCGGCAAGGTCTGTCTCGATAACTTTCTCTTCGCCGGATTTCGGGATTAACCCTTTAATCGGCGTAGCTTCCACCGGCGAAGGCAGATAGTCGCAAACTGCATTGAGCAATAATTGAACCCCTTTATTCTTCAACGCCGAGCCGCACAATACCGGCACGAACTTATTGGCAATTACATATTTACGGATGGCGGCTATGATTTCAGCCTCATTGAGGCTCTGGCCGTCAATTATTTTATGCATAAAGGTATCGTCAAGCTCGGCCAGCTTTTCAATCAAATGTTCTCTTTGCTTGGCTGCTGCTGCTTTAAACTCCGGGGGAATTTCGCTTTCTTTAACATTCTGGCCGAATTCGCCTTCGTTATAGACGGCGCGCATTCTAATCAAATCGATTACGCCTAAAAATTCATCGTCTCTATAT
>CAZNWL010000076.1:0-4438 GCA_964577045.1 uncultured Planctomycetia bacterium
TTTCACATATTTATCCTTTGCAGCGCCGCATGTAACGACGAGGCGCTCTGTTCTAGGAAACTTTTGCAGGTGTCCATCTCCCAAAATTATGCCTATTAGTTCAGCTAAAGAGGTGGTTTTTCTAAGCCTTCTGTTTTTCATTATCCGGGCAAGCAGTTTTACATTCTTTTTAAAGCGTTACTCAAGGTTTCCTGCAGGCGGGCTGTGCCTTCTTTGTCAAATTCGAAATCTCTTATTTCAGTGCCGATTAAAGTAGAGGTTTCCCTGATAATTACCTTTTTCTGGCCGTGTTTTTCCACCAAGAAAACACTGTGTTGAAAACGGGCGATACCTTTGCGGTATTCATTGACCATCCCGTAATCTCTAATTATATTTTCCGCGGGAAACGGCATTTTCATCTTTTTAAAAAATTTCATTGCCTCCTCCTACTGGGTCACGTTCTCCTCTAAAGTCCCCAGATTCGTGCCACGAAACCAGTCAACTATTTTTTCGTCTTCAATATAAAAAGTTATGTTATCGCCGGTCTGAAGCGTGGAAATATCTTGAAAGGTTATATACTCCTGATTATCCGAAATATTATCGCTAACCATAAGTTCTCCGGTAAATCCGGCGTTTTCCAAATTAGCTTTGGGCATACCTTTAAGAATTACACCTTTTTCGGTTACAATCTTGCTTCCTTCGTCTGCCGGGCTTTCGGCAGCCAGGTAAAAATATGGCAAAAAAAATGCCAAAGCTAAAAAAAGAATTCCATAACGCATACGCTAAAAATTACCAGGTATTTTCATCAACCCATTTGTCGGCTTTGTCCACTGTCTTCCAGATAGACCGGGCATCTTCAGAGACGCCTTTGCCAAAGCCGACAGCGGTATTGTAAATCGTGGAACAGCCATTTAAAAAAATAAACCCGGCCAAGCAAACTACCAGAAAAATTGCCTTTTTCATTGTTCTACCTCCTATTCTCCCAATATCCTAAAAGCCGCTTCAAGCGGCTAACCGCTCTTTCTTTACCCAAAACCTCCATAGTTTCAAATAAGCCCGGGCCGTCTTTCCTCCCCATCAGGGCTACCCTCACCGGATGAATCAAAGCCTTTAATTTTAACTCCAGCTTCTCGGCAGTCAAACGAAATTCTTTTTCTAAATTTTCCTTGGTAAAATCATTAATCGGCTCTAAACGTTTCAGCAAAAAATCTATCTCCTTTGATGCATCAACCTCTAAAATCTTTAAAGCTTGGGGCTCATACGCAAACTCTTCGTAAAAACAAAACTTGCTTACCTCAAGCAGCTGGGACAAAGTAACTGTCCTTTCTTTAAAAAGCCCTGCTACTTTTTCCAAATATCGGTGGTCAAAGCCTTGCGGCAAAGCTTTTTTCTGGTGCAAATAATCCTCAATGAGCCGGCTAAAATCCTTAAAGTCCATTCTTCTAATATAGTCGCCGTTAAGCCAATTGAGCTTATCGAAAGAAAAAATCGCGCCGGTCTTATTGACATCCTTTATCTCGAATAAACTCTTGGCCTCTTCTAGAGAAATAATCTCCTGGTTTTTTCCGGGAGACCAGCCTAACAGCAAAAGGTAGTTTACCAAAGCCTGCGGCAAATAGCCCATCTCTCTATATTCTCTTATGGAAGTAGCGCCAAAGCGTTTGGACATCCTGCCTCCATCCGGAGAAAGTATTAAAGGCACATGCGCAAATTCAGGGGGAGAAAAACCCAAAGCTTCATACATCAAAATCTGTTTAGGAGTATTGGAGATGTGGTCCTCGCCCCGGATTACGCAACTTATCTTCATCAAAGCATCATCAATACAGCAGCTGAAATTATAAGTCGGCGAACCATCGCTTTTGATAATTACTTCTTCCGGCTTAGGCAGCTCGGTAAAAACAATTTTACCGCGGATTAAATCGTTTATCTCTATGCGCTTAAGGTTATATTTAAAAAATACTGCGCCTTCATGCAAATAGGCTTTTTCTTCTTTAACCAACTTATCGGCAAATTCACGGTATGAATCAAACCTGTGCGACTGGTAATAAATCTCATCCCAATCCATGCCCAGCCATTTAAGGCTTTCCAGAATTTCTTCCAAATACTCTTGTTTTGAACGCTCGCGGTCAGTATCTTCGATGCGTAAAATAAATTTGCCGCCGGCTTTGCGGGCATAAAGCCAGTTAAAAAGAGAGGTGCGCGCTCCGCCGATATGTAAATATCCCGTGGGGGAAGGGGCGAACCTCACTCTGGTCAACCCTTGGTTATTCATCTGCGGCTTCCTTTTTTAAATCAACCAGATTAATTTTTAATTTCCGGGTTATCTCTTCGGCCCCTATTAGATTTTCGGTTTTTAAGTAAATTTTTGCCAGCAACCGATTAGCTTTATCGCTCGGCTTGAATAATAAACTCCGGCGGCAATAAATAAAGGCTTTCTCATAATCTTTTTGCCGGTAATTTATCAGGGCTAAAAGGTAATAAGCTCCTGAATGGCCCGGTGAAATTTCTAAAATCTCCTCTAGATATTCCTGGCTTTTTTTATAATAATCCAGCAAATATAGGACATTAGCCATATTAAGGTAACCTTCTGTATCCAGCCGGTCAAACTTAACCTCCCGCAGTAAATCTAATTTCCTTAAAGTTAAAGATTCGAAATCGACTGCTTTTATTTTCGAGCCGGAATTTTGGCGCAAAAAACTTTCGGAAACAAAAATTACTCCCTGCTGTCCAAAATAAACGCAGATAAATCCTTTTTTCTTAAGTAGTTTGACCAAAGGGGGCGGCGAATCATGAAAATAGCTGATGATAAACCCTTCTACCTTATACTTTTCTAAAACCTGGTCAAAGGCTTCCTCTTTGGCTTGAATAACATCCCGGTATTGAACGAAAAATTGGCGGCCGTAAAGTTCTGCCCTGCCGTCGATAAAAATCTGCCGTTGGGGATAAAAATTAAAAATCAAAATCGCTCCTAAATTAAAGTTATTAAACATCTTTTCGGGAAGCCGGTGGTTAGCAATAAAATCAATCATGTCTTGGGGGTAGCCCACGGGGTCCCGGGAAAAAAACAGGCTTTTCTTCTCGATAGCCCCCTGTTCGGTAATATAAGCGCTGCCCAGCTTAGGCAGATTCTTAACTCCTTTGGCCATCGGCACTAAGAGGACTACCGCATAGATGGCTAAAATTACTTTCAGCAGTAAAAAACCTTTATCACGCAAGATCTTAGTGGTGATCGCTTCTTTCATCACTTTAAATCTATCCAGGAATATTGCTACAGCAACGGGCGGTAAAAAATACATATTCCTCAGGGAGTTGAACGAAAAAATAGAAAATACCAATGCTAACCCGACAAAAAACCAGTTGGTATTCTTGAAAAACAGCAGGCAGAGAAAAGTAAAAATAAGGCAGCCGAAAAACTGGGGATAGTCGCCAATCTTAAGAAAGGGGCTTTCCAGTTCCTGAATATATTTATAAAATAAATCCTGTTTTCCCGAAAATATATCCTTTAAAACCAAAAAGGGATATTTGATGACTGACAAAGGCTGCGGATTAAAAAAACAAGCCCCAAGGGTTAAGATGAAGATGAGCTTGGCCGTATGATAAAAACCACTTTCCTCTTTTATGCGGTTAAACCGGCTTAAAAGAAGATAAAGCCCTAATACCAAAGGGCCGAGCAAGAAAAATCCGTGAGTATTGACCCAAAAAAGCTGGACAAACGGCAAAAATAAAAGCAGGTTTTTTTTCTTAAAAATAAAAGGCATTAAAAATATAATCAAAAAAATCAGGCTGAAATTATCCGGCCGGATGGTGAAACGCCATAAAGTCACTTGTAGGGCATAAACGAGGAGAGGAAATCCGAATACCCAGTCAACTTTAAGTAGTGCGATAGCCAGGAGAAAAAAAACCAGGGAAAAAATAACCGCCTGCATCGTAAACAAGCTATCGAGGCCAAAGTTTTTATACAGGTTATAGATTAAAGACTGATAAAGCCATTCATGGTTTACCCAGTCTTTTCCGGCCAAGGTAAAAGAAAATATATCCTGTTTGGGGATAGCTTTGCTTACACTAATGCATTCGCCGGCTTTGATGTGAAAAAAATAATCCAGGTCGCCCAAGTTATAAAAAGCATTCAACGCTAGATAAGCAAAGAAGATAAAGATGGCCGGAAATTTTAAAACCTTGATTATTGTTTCGATGGTTTTCATGCTTTTGCCCGGTAATTCTGGTAGTTTTCTCCCAACTCAAAACCCCGCAGGTTAGCTTCGTAACTTGCTTTATTTTTAAAACTATCTTTTAAAACCGAAATAATGGCTTTGCGCCCGACTAAGCCCGGCCGTTTAGCTCTTAGGACGCCTAAAGCAATAATATTGGCGGTTTTTAAATCGCCACAGCCTAAAGCCATCTTATTTAAAGGCAAGCCAATAATTTCACCGCAAATTTTACCCTCTTTTTTAGAAATCAA
>CAZNWL010000076.1:4538-5928 GCA_964577045.1 uncultured Planctomycetia bacterium
ATCAAATCGGAATTTAAAATCACCAAAGCCTCTTTTGTAATTCTCGGCCTAAATTTAACCAGGGAAGGCTGGTTAAAAATGATTGCCGTATCAGGAAATTCAACAAAGGGCGAAGCTATACTTGAGTCGGAAATCTTTACAAAACAATGCGCAGTGCCGCCGCGCATCTCGGCACCGTAAGAAGGAATAAAAACCGTGTATTTCCCTTCTAAAACTGCCGCCTTGGCTAAAATCTTGCCTAGGCTCATTAAGCCCTGGCCGCCGAATCCGGAAATCAAAATCTCTGCTTTCATTGTCCTTTGATGACGCCTAGTGGAAACTCTTTTACCATCTCGCTCTCTATCCATTTCACTGATTCTATCGGGGTCTTCTGCCAAATTGTCGGACAGCTGCTCAAAACTTCCACCAGAGAAAAACCTTTGTTTTCTAATTGCATGGAAAAAGCCCTTTTTATGTATTGATAAGCCTCTCTTACTCTGGCTGGGCTAGCCAGAGATGCCCTGACGATAAAACTAGTGCCTTTTAAACTTTTCAGCATCTCGCTTAAATGTAGGGGCCAGCCGTCACCGGCTTGAGGATTTCTCCCCCAAGGAGTGGTAGCGGTCTTTTGGCCGAGCATTGTAGTCGGAGCCATCTGGCCGCCGGTCATTCCGTAACAAGCGTTGTTAATAAATATACAAGTTAAATTTTCTCCGCGGTTTGCCGCGTGCACTGTCTCGGCTAAACCAATGGAAGCTAAATCTCCATCCCCCTGATAAGTAAATACCAAACGGTCGGGAAGCATGCGTTTTATGCCGGTGGCTACCGCCAGGGCTCTTCCATGGCTGGCTTCAGAAACATCAAAGTTCCAATAGTCATAAGCCACTACTGCACAGCCAACTGGAGCCACGCCAATGGTTTTTTCCCTCAAACCCAACTCGTCTATTGCCTGGGCCACTAAGCGGTGTAAAATTCCGTGGCCGCAGCCGGGGCAATAATGCGTGTTAATGTCTTTTAGAGATTGCGGCCGGATGAATTTTTTTTGCATCGTTTATTTTTTTATAAATTGCACAATCTCACTGGCCGACGGAATTCCCCCGCCAGATTTTCCTAAAAATAAAACTTCTTTACCTGGCAAGGCTAAGCGGACATCTTCAACCATCTGGCCCAATGACTGTTCTACCACCAAAACTTTTTCTATATTAGAGGGCCGGGCCTGCCCGGCCCCTGCAATTCTTCTTATAGCCTTCTCGGGAAAAGGCCATAAACTTATCGGCCGGAATAACCCTGCCGAAAATTTTTGGCTTCTTAAAATATCCACTGCCTCCTTAGCTATGCGGCTTTGCGAACCGTAAGCAACGATGAGGTAACGGGCATCTTCGGCTTTATAACTGTCAAACCTTTGTTCGTT
>CAZNWL010000077.1:0-5833 GCA_964577045.1 uncultured Planctomycetia bacterium
CCTGAATTTTTATTATACCAGAATATATATAAAAATGAACCCTTTTAAAATTTCATTGTCAAGCTTATAAAAAACAAAAACCTTCGCTTATTTTGCGAAGGTTTTACTTGTTTTTAGTGGAGGTTCCCCCTTCGAAACACACCACTTTATTTATCGTTTTTAATATATAGCAAGCCATAGTGCCTGTCAAGATGTTTATTGTCCCCTTACTATATAGACGTATGAAAAGGCAAAATTCTTTCAAAAATTTTAAAAATTTTTGTGTTTGTCGGAAGAGGATAATAGCAGTGGAATTACAAAAATAACCTATTTGTTAATAGAGAGCGGTATAAATGTAAACTAATTATCTGAATTAGTTGACAAATAAAATATCCCAGCTATACTGATAATTAGTGGAGAAAAGAGAGCCGAATCTTTTAGCATTAACCCTTCCCGAATTAACTACCCAAGCCAATAAAATCCGGCATGATTTTTTAGGCAATAAGTTAGAACTCTGTTCTATCCTCAATGCCAAATCCGGTTCTTGTAAGGAAGATTGCAAATTCTGCGCGCAGGCGTATAAATACCAGCTCGATACTCCAGTTTATCTTCTAAAAAGTAAGCAGGAAATTATAGCCGCAGCTACGCGGGCTAAAGCTATCGGCGCCGAAAGGTTTGGCATTGTCACCAGCGGAAACCGCCTGACTTCCCGAGAACTTGAGACGGTCATTGCGGCGATTAGAGAGATAAAGAAAAACCTTGATATCGGTATTTGCGCTTCTTTAGGCGCTTTAACCCGAGCGGATTTAAGGAAGTTAAAAGCGGCGGGTTTAACCCGCTACCATCATAACTTGGAAACTTCCCCAAACTTTTATCCGCAAATCGTTTCTACCCACACTTTCGAAGAAAGAGTTGATACTGTGAAAGCCGCCAAGCAAGCAGGATTAGAGGTTTGCAGCGGGGGAATTATCGGTATGGGCGAAACCTGGCAGGACAGGCTGGCCTTGGCCTATCTTTTAAAAGGGCTGAATGTTGATTCCGTGCCGATAAATTTTTTAATTCCCATCAAAGGCACACCGTTAGCAAAGCTTAAGCCGATAAGTTTTGAGGATGCTTTAAGGGTGCTTGCTATTTTCAGGATAATTTTAAAAGACAAAACGATTAAGATTGCTGCCGGTCGGGAAACAGTATTGAAAGATATGCAAGCCCAAGGATTTATGGCCGGAGCCAACGGCATGATTATCGGCGGCTATTTAACGGTTCAAGGGCAAGAGTTAAACCAGGATTATAAGTTGATTGGCGAGGTTAAACAGCTGTGGGAAGAATAGAAGACTTTTTAGAGCGGCAAAAAAAAGATAACCTTTTTCGGATATTAAAACCGGCAACTTTAAGGCAAAGAGCGAGCATTTGTATCGGCGCAAAAGAGTATATTGATTTTTCTTCCAACGACTATTTAGGTTTATCCAGCCACCCTAAACTCAAAGAGGCTTCGCGAATTGCCCTTGAGCAATTCGGCACAAGTTGTTCGGCCTCGCGCCTTTTAAGCGGGGATTTAGAAATTTTTCACCGCCTAGAAGAAAAAGTAGCCGCTTTTAAAGGAAAAGAAGCCGCACTAGTTTTTAATTCTGGCTATCAAGCTAATCTCGGCATTATCAGCGCGCTTTGGGAAAAAGGAGACGTTATCTTTTCCGACCGTTTAAATCATGCCAGCATCATTGACGGCATTAATCTCTCGGGCGCAAAATTATTCCGTTTTCAGCATAACGATTTAAATCATTTAGAAGCGCTTTTAAAAAACCAGAGAGCGAAATTTCAACAGGCGGCGATAATTACCGAAACTATTTTCAGCATGGACGGCGATAGCTCTCCGCTTTTAGAAATTGTGAAATTGAAAGAGAAATATGATTGCTTTTTGATGGTTGATGAGGCCCATGCTACGGGAATATTCGGCCGCAAGGGTTCAGGGCTGGTTGAGGAATATGATTTAACTGAACGCGTAGAACTTATTATGGGAACTTTTTCCAAAGCTTTGGGAAGTTTTGGGGCTTATCTCGCTTGCTCGGATAAGATAAAACAGTACTTGATCAATAAATGCCGCAGTTTTATTTATTCCACGGCTTTACCGCCAGCAGTTATTGCCGCTAATTTAGCCAGCTTGGATTTAGTGGTTGAAGAACCCTTGAGGAGAAAAAATCTGCTGGAACAAGCAGCTTATTTTCGCCATAGATTAAGCCAGCTCGGTTTAACTATAAGAGGCTCTTGGCAGATAGTCCCCTGGATTGTCGGTGAAAACTCGCAGGCAGTTAAGCTAAGCCAGAAGTTAGGGGAGTTTGGTTACTGGGTTTTGCCGGTGCGGCCGCCCACAGTGCCGGAGCACGAAGCCCGTTTAAGGTTTTCCTTGACTTATTATCACGAACGTAAAATTCTGGATGGAGCAATCGATGCTCTCGCAACTTTCAAACTTTAAATATATAGATAGAGGAAGCCAGCATACCATAGCTTTGATTCCCGGCTGGGCCAGCGACCAGAGGATTTTTCAAGTGCTTAATTTGAACTTTAACTATTTAATCCCTTTGGTTTCTTCTTTTTCTGACTTTGCGCCAAAACTTTTAGCCTCCCTCAAAGGCAAAGGTTTACAGAAAATTTCTTTGCTTGGATGGTCTTTGGGCGCATTTTTAGCCGCAAGCTTTAGCGTTAAATTTCCGCAATTCATCGATGAGCTCATTTTAATTGGCGTAAGGCGAAAATATTCCCTACTGGAATTATCGCAGGTCAGAACTTTTCTTCAGCGCGACAAAAAAGCGTATCTTTATAAGTTTTATTGCCGTTGTTTTTTTTGCAAAGAGAAAATGGCTTGGTTTAAAGAAAATCTGATGCAAAGTTATTTTACTGATTTTGGGCTGGAATCTTTGCTTTCGGGGCTGGATTATTTGGAAAAAGCTGCTTTGGATTTAGAAGGTTTAAGGAAAGTGGGCAAGGTAAAGATTATCCATGGCCAGAACGATGAGATTGCGCCCTTAGAAGAAGCAGAGGCGGTTAAACAAAACCTGCCCGAAGCGGAAATTACTTTAGTCAAAAATTGCGGCCACGCGGTTTTTCTTGAGGATGATATCGGTAAATACATATGACGGAAAAAGAACTGATAAAAAATAATTTTTCTAAATGCGCTAAAGTTTATGATTGCTATTCCAATATTCAAAACCTCTGCGCAGAAAACCTAATCAAGAAGGCTGATACAAAGGGGTTTAATAAAATATTAGATATTGGCTGCGGCACCGGAAACTACACTCGTTTGATTAAACAGCGTTTTCCGGAAAGCAGAGTCAAGGCCGTGGATATATCTAAAGAGATGATCAGAGTTTCTCGGCGCAAGCTTAAGAGCGACAGCATTGAATTCATCACCGCTGACGCTGAAGAGGTTGATTTTAAAGAGAAGTTTGACTTAATAACTTCCAATGTTAGTTTTCAGTGGTTTGGTGATTTAGAAACGGCTTTAACTAGATATACTAAATTCTTAAAGCAAGGCGGTTTGATTTTGTTTTCTATTTTTGGGCCACGCACTTTTTTTGAGCTGGCTAAATCATTAGGGATATTTTCTCGGCAAAATCCGGCTATCGCCGCAGCCGGTTTTCTCGACAAAACTAGAATTGAGGCAGTGCTAAAAAGTATTTTCAGCCAAGTCAAAGTTGAGGAAGAAACCTATAGCGAACAATACTCCTCGTTAAAAGATTTATTAAAAAAAATAAAATATACCGGAACCAGAGGAAGTCCGAGGCAAAACTTCTGGAGCCAAAGCAAAATCGCCGCGGTGGAAGAGATATACTTTAAGAATTTTAAAAGCATTACTGCGACCTATGAGGTTTATTTTTGCCAGGGGATAAAATGAGAGGCATTTTTGTAACCGGAACCGATACCGGCGTGGGTAAAACTGTGGTCACCGGGCTTTTAGCCAGGTTCTTCGAGGAAAAAGGTTATCGGGTTATTGCCCAGAAGTGGATTGAGACCGGATGCAAAAATTCAAATAAGGCCCGTTCTTTAACTCATCCTTACTCTTTTAAGCTTGCCGCTTCCCCGCATTTGGCAGCTCGTCATGAAAAAAGATATATTCAGGGAGCCAAGATTAAAAATAGTTTTAAGGTTCTAGCAAAAAATTTTGATTTAGTCATAGTAGAAGGAATCGGTGGAGCCTTAGTTCCTTTTAATAAGAAAAAATTGGTCATCGATATAGCTAAAGACCTGAACCTTCCCGTGATAGTCGTCACTGCCAATAAATTAGGAGCCATTAACCATACGCTTTT
The DNA here is from genome assembly GCA_964577045.1 of uncultured Planctomycetia bacterium. GTDB lineage: Bacteria > Omnitrophota > Gorgyraeia > Duberdicusellales > 4484-171 > JAHKAJ01. The sequence goes on from CAZNWL010000077.1 coordinate 4,278, forward strand.
AACTATTGAAGCCTTGCGAAGAAGGAAAATGAAGATAATAGGTATAATATTTAATAATCTATCGCCAAAAACTGACCCGCAGGTCTTAAAAGACAATCCACGAATAATAAAGTCATTAACTAAAGAAAATATTTTAGGTGTTTTACCGTTTTTAAAAGATAAAGATAAGTTATATAAAAAATTTATCTTGATCGGCAAAAAAATCACAAAAAGATTTCGGAGATTAAAAAAAGATTGCAGAGATTAAATCGCCGTAATCTCTTTCAAATCGTTGTAATCATTCAATAAAAAATGAATAGTTGGCTAAAAAAAGACCTCAAATATAATTGGCATCCTTATACCCAGATGAAGGATTGTCGGAAAAACCTTCCGATTTTAATTGAACGGGCAAAGGGGATTAAGCTCTATGACAATAAAGGTAATTCTTATTACGACACTATTTCCAGCTGGTGGTGTAATATCCACGGCCACAACCATCCGCAAATAAAAAAAGCCATTAAAAAGCAGATGAGTTCTTTAGAACATGTTTTATTTGCTGGTTTTACTCATCGCCCGGCTATTCAATTAGCCGAAAAACTCATTTCTCTTACCCCCAAAAGTCTTACTAAAGTATTTTTTTCTGATAATGGCTCGACTGCGGTAGAGGTGGCTTTAAAGATGAGTTTTCAGTATTGGCAGAACATTGGTAAAAATAAAAAAACGAAATTCATCGCTTTGGATTATGCTTATCACGGCGATACAGTGGGAGCGATGAGTGTCAGCGGAGTTAGCTTATTCAACGAAGTGTTTAAGCCTTTATTTTTCAAAAGTTTTAAAATACCCACCCCTTATTGTTACCGCTGCCCTTTGCAGAAAGAGAGAGCCGCCTGTCAAATAGAATGTGTAAAGCCTTTAGAAAGATTATTAGAAAAAAAGCACAGCCAGATCGCGGCCATTATTTTAGAGCCTTTGGTGTTAGCAGCCGGAGGAATGATTATTTATCCTGCAGAGTATCTTGAGAAAGCCGCTGGGTTAGCGAAAAAATATAAGGTGCATTTAATATTAGACGAGGTAGCTACGGGTTTTGGCAGGACCGGTAAGATGTTTGCCTGCGAATATGCGGAAGTTAAACCGGATTTTATCTGCCTTTCTAAAGGGATAACTTCCGGCTATCTTCCCTTAGGCGTAACTCTAACTACGGATAAAATATATAAAGCCTTTTATGCCGATTACCGGAAGAAAAAAACTTTTTATCATGGGCACACTTATACAGCTAATCCCATAGCTTGTGCAGCAGCCTTGGCCAGTTTAGATATATTTAAGAGAGAGCATACTTTAGCCAGAATTAATCGGTTACTCCCGGAATTTCATAAAAGGATGGAGGCTTTTCGGGACTTAAAACTAGTGGGAGATGTGCGCTATAAAGGAATGATTGCGGCAATAGAGTTAGTCAAAGATAAAAAGACTAAAAAGCCTTTTGGCTTAAAAGAGAGAATCGGCCTTAAAGTTTATCAGGCAGGTTTAAAGCAAGGATTAATTTTACGCCCCTTAAGCAATATCATATATTTCTATTTACC
>CAZNWL010000078.1:0-5813 GCA_964577045.1 uncultured Planctomycetia bacterium
CGTTAAGGTAGAGGTTTATTTTGGCGGGGCTAAAAATTCTGACTTTACTTCCGCAGAAGCCTTTCTGCTTTTTCAGCGATACTATCAGCGGTGAGACCATAAAACTCCATAAGCTCCTTGGGCGAGCCTGACTGCCCAAACACATCCTCAATTCCGATGCGTTCAACTTTAGCCGGTTGTTTACGTATTATTGTTTCGGCTACCGCCGAAAACAATCCTCCGATAACTTGATGTTCCTCGCAAACCAGGATAAGTTTGTGTTTCTTAGCCAAACTTATCAATAAATCCTCATCTATCGGCTTTATAGTGTGCATATTCACCACTGTAGCGGAAATCTTCTCTTTTTCTAAAATCTCGCTGGCCAAGAGTGCTTGTTCAACTATAATGCCACAAGCAACAATCGCTATGTCCTTGCCCTGCTTAAGGAACTGGCCTTTGCCAAAAACGAATTTACCTTTATTTTCTAAAGTCGTAACTTTGGAACGCCCGAGGCGGATATAAAACGGCCCATTACCTTTGTAAGCACAAATAACCGCCTCACGGGTTTGGGGGGCGTCAGCCGGAACGATTATCTGCATATTCGGAATAGCCCGAAAGAAATTCACATCTTCCAAAGCTTGATGCGAAGCCCCGTCTTCGCCAACAGTTATTCCGCTATGTGTAGCTACGATTTTGACATTGAAATTATTACTGCAAATAGAGTTGCGCACCTGGTCTAAAGCCCGAGCAGTAGCAAACATAGCGAAGGTTGAAGCAAAAACAATCTTACCGGAGCTGGCTAAACCTGCGGCTGTGGCCATCATATTTTGCTCGGCAACCCCAAAGTTAAAAAACCTTTCGGGAAACTCTTTGGCAAAAAGAATAGTCCGGGTCGAACCACAAAGGTCGGCATCTAAAACGACTATATTTTTATCCTTGTGCCCCAGCTCGACTAAAGTCTGGCCGTAAATATCTCTTGCGTATATCTTATCCATTTCCTAACTCTTCTAATTCGCGCAGAGCAATATCTTTTTCTTGCGGGGTTGGCGATTTTCCGTGAAAATCAACAACACCTTCCATAAAAGAGACACCTTTCCCTTTTATTGTATGAGCGATGATTATCGTAGGTTTTTGCTTAATTATTTTTGCTTGGGCAAAAGCTTTTAGTAGTTCTTCGATATTATGCCCGTCGCACTGAATAACATGCCAGCCAAATGACTCCCACTTCTGGTCTAACGGCTCCAAACACATAACGTCGTCGGTGCAGCCGTCGATTTGAAAACGGTTGTAATCAAGAATCGCGCAAAGGTTATCCAGCTTAAAATGGGCAATAGCCATTGCTGCTTCCCAGATATTACCTTCCTGTGTTTCTCCGTCTCCGATTAGGCAATAAACCCTTGAATCTTTCTGGTCGAGCCGTGCGGCTAAGGCCATACCTAAAGCGACTGACAACCCCTGCCCGAGCGAGCCACTGCCTACTTCAATACCCGGAGTCCTGCGGTCGGGATGGCCTTGCAAAATAGAACCGAGTTTACGCAAGGTTAAAAGCTTTTCTTTAGGGAAATAACCACATAAAGCCAAAGCCGCATAAAGCACCGGGCAACAATGCCCTTTGGAAAGATGAAACTTATCTCTTTGGGGCCATTGAGGATTCTTGGGATCGTGCCTTAGGACATCAAAATAAAGACAGGTGATGATTTCGGCCGATGATAAAGAGCCGCCGGGATGGCCGGAACCAGCTTCCGTCAGCATCTCAATGATGAGTTTGCGAATTTGATTGGCTTTGCTTTTCAAAAAACTTATTTTATTTTCCATAACGCTCAATCTTTTCCTTCAACTTTATATTATCCGGAGAATTGGTTAAACCTTCGCTGTAATATTCCTTTGCCTTAGCTGAATCTCCAAGCTTTATATAAAGGTCGCCAAGATGTTCGTAAATTTCCGGGTCCTTAGTAAGGCTTATGGCTTTCTCAAGGTACTCTTTGGCTTTTTCGTAATCGGCTTTTTTAAAATAAATCCACCCTAAGCTATCCAGATACGCTCCGTTTTCCGGCTCCGAGCTCAAAGCTTTTTTCAGCATCTTTTCGGCTTCGTCAAGATTTTTGCCCTCCAAAGCATAAAGATAACCCAGAGAATTTAAAATCGGCGTATATGAGCTGTCAACTGCTAAACCTTTCTTCCAAACCTCGATTGCCTCCTCTTCGCGGCCGACCTGATCATAAAGGTAACCTAGCCAGAAAAGGGCAACCACATGTTCGGGGTTAGTCTCAAGTATTTTTTCATATACTTTTATCGCCTCTTGGGGCTTTTTTTGATAAAAATAGAACTGGGCCAAGTATTCGGAAATCCCCACGTCTTTAGGTTTCAACTCATGGGCTTTCTTTAAAAAACTCTCGTATTCCTGCTCCAGCTTTTGATTATTGTTATTCAAGGAGTAAACAAAAATCAGAACCCAGGAAATATCAAAATCGTCGGGGTCAATTTTTTTTGCCTCAAGCAATATCTTTTCCGCCTCATCAATTTTGTCCAGCCGGATTAAAGCGGCGGCTATTTTAAGGCGTAGGTAAATCGAGTTGGGGTCTTTGGCTCTAGCCAGTTCTAAAGATTGCAGGGCCTCTTCGTATTTGCCTTCCTCAAAATAGCGCAGGCCTTTCAAATAATCGTTGTAGAGGCTGGTAATATTTTTCTTATCCAGAGCTAGGGAAAAAGATGAGGTAGCAAACAGAAAGATAACCAGACCAATTATTAGCTTCACTTTTTATTGGGGTATAAGATCGCAGTTTACGCCGGCAATTAGCGAGACTTATGCCGCTGCTGCTTTCTTCTTTTTTTAAACCAATGCCTTTTGACTTTTTTGAGCTTCTTCTTTCTTCCGCAAGGCATATACACCTCTAAAAAATTATCGGGCGGGGCAGGCCCCGCCCCCTACATTAATATATGACTTTATTTAAAGGATATTCGATAATACCTTGAGCGCCTTTTTCTTTAAGCAAGGGCAACAATTCTCTCACTTGATTTTCTTCAATGATTACCTCGCAGGCAACCCAGCCTTCCAAAGCCAAAGAGGAAATGGTCGGCTTTTTAAGCGCCGGTAGAATAGCTAAAACTTGTTTCAAATTTTCTTTTTTCACATTGAGTTTTAAACCGACTTTATCCCGGGCTTCCAGGGCGCCTTTCAAAAGCAGAAGCAAATATTTCATCTTTTTGTTTTTCCAGGCGTCTTTGACTGCCGGCTTATTGGCGATAAACCGAGTGGTCGATAAACAAACCGTAGCTATTTCCTTTAAGCCGTTAGCCTGGAGGGATTCGCCTGTTTCGGTAAGCTCAACGATAGCATCGACCAAGCCGCTTCTTACTTTAACTTCGGTTGCTCCCCAACTGAATTCCACCTTAACAGGTATTTTTTTTGCCTTAAAAAATTTTCGGGTGTAGTTAATAAGCTCGGTAGCGATGTGCTTTCCTTTCAAATCCTCTAACTTCTTTATTTTAGAATCATCCCTTACCGCTACTACCCAGCGCACCGGATTAAGGGTACGTTTAGCGTAAACGAGTTCGGCTAAACGCAGGACTGCGGAACCGCTGTCTAAAATCCAATCTTCGCCGGTAATGCCGCAATCCAGTATTCCCTCTTCTACATAGCGCGACATCTCCTGGGCGCGTATCAAGACAACTTTGATTTCGGGGTCGTCAATAGTCGGAAAATAGGAACGGCTGCTGGCGTAGACATTAAACCCGGCCATCTTAAAAAGCTCCAAAGTCTTATCCTGCAGACTCCCCTTAGGTATGCCTAATTTCAAAACCTTCATCATTAATCACCAACGAGTGTTAATTATATAATGCGGCACCTAAGTTGTAAAGAAAAATATTGTAACCGTTTACAAAGGGTTCTTTATAACCTCTTGAAACACAAGGGGGAAAAATGTTACCTTAAATGGAGACTCTCTTTTATTAGAGGTCTCTAGGCCACGGACCCTCTCTCCGGTTTCCGGGGAGGGGGGTCTTTTTTATAACGTGTTGACTCCGGCCTCAAAATTTGCTAAAATTGGCACCATGAAACACCAGCTTAAAACCGGGGTCAGTTTTGGCTTAACTTCAGGAATTATCACTACCCTGGGGCTAATGGTAGGGCTGCATTCGGGTACGCAGTCTAGAATAGCGGTTGTGGGAGGGATTTTAACTATCGCCATCGCCGATGCTTTCAGCGATGCCCTGGGAATACATATTTCCGAAGAATCGGAAAATCAACACAGCCACAAGGAAATCTGGGAATCAACTATTTATACTTTCCTCTCCAAATTCTTTATCGCTCTTAGTTTTATAATCCCCCTCTTAAGTTTTGAATTGACCAAAGCAGTTATCGTAAGTATTGTTTGGGGAATGTTTTTACTGGTAGTTTTCAACTTCTATATTGCCAAAACTCAAAATGAACACCCCGGCAAAGTCATAGGCGAGCATTTAGCTATTGCGCTGCTAGTAATTATCCTCACTCATTTCCTCGGCGACTGGATCCGCTCTTGCTTAAGCTGATTATTTTAAGCGGCCCAAATAAGAATTATACCTAAAACACAGGCTATCATTGCTAAACCGCGTAAAGTTTTTGCCGGTTTTTTTATAAAATCTTCCAGCAGAGAAATTATTTTCGGGCGCCCCAGAATAAACAAAAGCAATCCTTTCGCCATGCTTAAAACACCGAAGATAACCACGATCCAAGTAATAACACAGCGGGAAGCCGCAATTAGAAAAATTATACCAATCAGGATACTCAACAAAGCCCCCATATACAGGTGATTCTCCGCCATCCAAAAACGTATTGCCTTCTTAATCAGATCCGGTTTCATCAGGCTAACAACCCCCGCGGCAAGGATAACCATGCCAATCAACTTCACCAATCCTACCATCATTTTAACCTCCTTTTTTTAAGGCCCTTGAATTCTGCTGAAGGCGAAACATCCTCGCTCAAATCAAAACCTTCCGAAAGACTCGATTCGCTTTGCGGCAAAAAATGTTTATACGGTTTTGGCCAAAAAGCTAAATTATAGGTAACCGGCTTATATTTCGGATCCATAAGTTCAGTCGTTGAAGGTTTGAATTCCGGGACTGACGGCAAAACTTTTCCCTCCAGCGATAAACTCTCTTGCCCTGAAGGATGGTATTCCTTGCGGCTGCCTTTGAACTCCGCGGTAGTTGCAAAAAACTCCTTGCTTGACGGGTTAAATGGACCTTTTTTAAATGCGTGCCGGTGAATAATCTTCACTCTGGCATCTGCCGGAAAACAAAAAGAAAATAAACCCAAAACAATAATTAAATATTTTATATGTCTTTTCATAACGCTTCTAAAACTTTTTTCTCAGCTCTGCCGCTAAAATTATTGCCTCGGCAATATCCTTCATGGATATCCGTTTATCCATGCTTGATTTGCGGATCAAGCTGTAAGCTTCCTCCTCGCTAATTTTTTGTTCACGCATCAATATGCCTTTTGCTTTTTCTACCTTTTTGCGCACCTCCAATTCTTCCTGGATTACCCGGGTTTTTACCAGAAGTTCCGTATTCTCAATGGCTACCGCGGCCTGGTTAGCGACTGTGCTCAAAAGTTCGATATCGCTTTTGGTAAACTGATATACTGAAGTAGTATAGCAGTTAATTACTCCGATTAATTTTTTCTTCACCATCATCGGGACGCTAACCATAGAAACCAGTCTTTCTCTGCGGGCAAGCTTCTTCTCCTTATAGCGTCCATCTTCCAGCACATTAAGGATGGTAATAGGCTTCCTTTCCTTAGCTACCAGCCCAACAATACCCTCTCCAACCTTCAGGCTACGTTCACGCAGATACTC
>CAZNWL010000079.1:0-5661 GCA_964577045.1 uncultured Planctomycetia bacterium
ATATTGCCTCAAACTATTTTTGCTCAAAGACGTTCTTCTTAAATTAATGCCGTCTATCTTTAAATAAGGAATCAAAGGGTCATAAAAGTTAACTTGCGCTCTTTGGTTTAACTTCTCAATAATATCTAAAGCCGGTGATTCGCGCAAGTCTTTTACGTCTTTCTTATAAGTCACCCCCAAAATCAAAATCTTTGCCCTTTTTAAAGACAAACCTTTATCTTTAAGCGATTTTTTTATTCTTCCCACTATATATTTAGGCATAAAATGGTTAATATAAGCAGCCAAGTCAATCATCCTGGTCTTAAAACCTAGTCTCTTTGCCTTCCAAGATAAATATATAGGGTCCGCAGGAATGCAATGGCCGCCTACGCCGGGACCGGGATAAAAGGGCGTAAAACCGAAAGGTTTGGTCTTAGCCGCCTCAATCACCTCCCAGATACTTATCCCTAATTTTTCGGCCACCATGGCAAATTCATTGGCCAAACCAATATTAACCAAACGAAAAGTATTTTCCAGAAGCTTTGCGCACTCGGCTACTTCTGGGCTGGATACGGAAAATACCTGCCTTATAATTTTGGAATATAGCATCTTCGCCAAACAGGTTGATTTAAAAGACAAGCCCCCAACCGCCTTGGGTATTCTGGCTAAAGTAAATCTCTTGTCTCCGGGGTTTATCCTTTCCGGCGAAAAGCAAAGGAAAAAATCCTCTTCCGATTTTAAACCGCTCTGTTTTAAGATAGGAAGGACTACATCCCGGGTAGTGGTCGGATAAGAGGTGCTTTCTAAAATAGCCAGCTGGGATTTGCGTAAATACTTTTTGATTACTTTAGCCGAAGAAACTACATAGGAAATATCCGGTATCTTCACCTTCCTCAAAGGCGTAGGTACGCAAACTATCAAAACATCGCAATCGCTCAAAACTTGAGGGTTAGCAGTGGGAATAAATTTATGTTTTCTAATCAAAGGGGCTACCTCTTTAGGGTTAATATCCACAATATACTGCTTTGCCTTTTTTAAATTATCGATGCGCGAACGATTGGTATCAAAACCGTAAACAAAAAAACCTCTTTTGGCAAAAGCCACTGCCAAAGGCAAGCCCACATAGCCCAGGCCGATTACGCCGACTTTTGCTTTGCAGCCTGAAATTTTATTTTTTAATATCTGAAAACTATCCATTTAACTACCTTCCCATGCCGATATATTCAAATCCCAAACTACAAACTTTATCCTTAGCAAAGAAGTTCCTGCCGTCAGCGATAAGCGGATAACACATCAATCTTTTTACTTTTCCTAAATCTAATTTTTTAAACTCCTCCCATTCGGTCAAAAGGCAAAGGCAGTCAGCGCTTTTAACCGCTCGATAAGGGTCTTTAGCGAATTTTAACCGGCTTGAGGCTGGAAAAAGCTTTATCGCCTCTCTTCCTGCCTGAGGATCATATAAAGAAAGACAGGCACCTTCTTTTAAGAAAAAATTTACGATATCGACTGACGGGGCAAAACGCATATCATCGGTATCCGGTTTAAAAGCTAACCCTAAAACTGCTATTTTCTTATTCTTTATAATCCAAAGCCGTTCCTTTACTTTCTCCACAAAATTATTTCGCTGGCCTTCATTTATATCTTTAACTTCCTTTAAAAGGTTAAAATCATAACCGAGTTTTTTGGAAATATAGGAAAATGCCTCTAGGTCTTTGGGGAAGCAAAAACCCCCGTAGCCTATGCCGGCGCTCAAAAAATCAGGCCCGATCCTCTTATCCAAGCCCATGGCTTGGGAAATCTTGGCGACATCTGCTCCGGCTAAGTCGCAAACCCTAGAAACTGCATTAATAAAAGAAATTTTAGTGGCTAAAAATGAGTTGGAAGCATGCTTTATCAGTTCAGCGGTATTAATATCGGTGACTATTACCGGGGCGTCTATTTTAGAGTAAATATCCCGCAAAATTCGCTCGGCCGCCTTTGATTCTACCCCAATAACTATCCGGTCAGGATAAAAGAAATCATAAATCGCCTTCCCTTCCCTCAAGAATTCAGGGTTAGAAGCAACTTCAAACTTATGGTTATTCTTCTTGTATCGGGAAATAGTCTTCTTAATCTTCTCCCCGGTTTGAACCGGAACCGTAGATTTACTAACCACCAGTTTGTAAGAGTTAAGGTTATTCGCGATAGCCTGGACAACATTTTCTACGGAACTTAAGTCAGCTGAACCGTCTTTCTGGGGCGGAGTGCCCACGGCAATAAAAATAACTTCGGACTTTTTTATACTTTCAACCAACGAAGTTAAAAAATATAAATTCTTCTCTTTTACGCTTTTTTTTACTAACGGCGCCAAATCCGGTTCATAAAAAGGTATCTTATTTTTTTGCAGGGCTTTAATCCGTTTCTGATCAGAATCTACACAAATTACCTTATGCCCTAACTTGGCAAAACAAGCCGCAGCTACCAAACCGACATGGCCTGCTCCGACCACACAAATATTATATTTTTTCATAAACTTTCCTTAATAAGTGTAATATTGGGATTTTGCTCCTTCTTCCGTAGCATCAAAAGAGAAGCCAAGATTGGGGAAAGCCTTTAAGCGGAACTCAAACCAAAAAATATAGTTTTCCCCTCCCACGCTGGTCTTCTTCACGTCCAAGCCGAAATCAAACCACCAGCAATGCAGGTCTGTGGTAAATTTGTACTGTTGTTCAAACAGATCTCCCCGGTTAAATTCATAACGCTGATAACTCCTCACGCCTACCTTAGGGGTCAACTGGTAATAAAGATCAAATACGCCTTGGGTATCGCTTCGGCGGCTGTAGCGGTGGCCATAAGTAAAAGAATACTTTTCCTTCTCTACCTCTTCTCCGGCCTCAAACAGTTTATATTTACCTTTGGTAGTAAAATCGAGGTTAAAAGAACTTATTCTTCTCAATTTGTTTCCGTCTGAATTAACATCATAAGTAACATCGGCAAGAAGCGAAAGGCCTTCTTTGGGATAGATTTCTAAATCTCCGGTGATAGTGGAAAAACGGCTGTCCGCTCCTTCAGGATGGATAGTATAGTTTAAAGCCGGGCTAAAATAGACAAAATCCCACTTTTTGTCTTCCTTAGTCTTCACCTGCAATTTATTCTTTAAGGCAAAACTGACTGTTTCTGAACGCCCTATAGTATCATAGCCGTCAAATTGAAAAATATTGGTGTCGGAAATTGTAGGGTCATGGGTATAACTATAGCTTACTTCAGGAGTTATCATATGCCGCGCTTTATTTATCTGTTCTCCGAACAAATTCCATTTAGCATCGAATAGCCGGTAAAGCTTGGTACTTAAATTGGCGCCGCTGGAAAAGTCAATTCTTATGGCATCCGGATCGCCGAAGGCATTCTTGGTATAATATACCGAAGTCAAGGCCGCCCAGGGGCCTACGCTTAACCATTTTATCTGATCGGCATAGTTTAAGGTTTTCTTGGAATAAAATCTGACAGCATCGTCGTCTAAACCAGAGTTAGCCCTCTTTTTGGTAAGGTTACTCAAAATCTCGTTAAACCCGAAATAAAATTTGCTGCTGCCTAACTGCTGGCTAAAAAAATTATAATCTAACTGAGGCAGGTATTCGCTCATACTTTCGTAACGATTCATACGTTTCTGCGCTAAAAGCGATAAGGAAGAATAATTCAGGGGCTGGCGCAGGAGTATATAGCTTTTGGGGTCGGGGTTAACTTCGTATTCTTCCTCAAAAAAATCTTTCATAAAATATTTGTCGGAAAATTTATGAAATTCGGTGACTACCGATAAATCATCAAAGAATTCTGCGTCGTAGGACAATTCTGCCTTATAACGGTCGTCTTCCAGGTATTTTTCGTCTTCTCCCGAACGGTCGCTGTGGATTTCAAAAAGGCTGTTACGCTTGTTAATCTGATAAAGCTTATCCTGCAACGCATAATATTTAGCCAAAGCCTTGCCTAATTTTTTACTCTCCATTCTGTGGGTTAATCCAAAAGCCCAGCCTCTTTTCTCGTACCAGTCAACGATAAACCAATTTTTATGTTCCTGATTCAACTGGTAGCGCCAGCGGGTAAGCATAAAATAACCCCATTCATCATTGTTTCCCGGGACTACTTCTACCGGGAAAGACCTATCTTTTAAAGACTGGGAAAAATAGGGAATATAGAAAATCGGGACATCGCCAAGCTTTAAAACTACTTTTCTGGCCACTACTTTGTCTCCCGGATAGATGGTTATACTTTTAGAAACTAAACGGTAATGCGGCTGGCTTAAATCGCAGGTGGTGATATAACCGTTTTTCAAAACAAACTTTTCCTGCCCGATTTTTTCGCCTTCAGGAGCATCGCCATAGAAAGGGGCATCTTCAACCCGGATATCTGTCAACTGGGCATCAAAACTATTAAAATTATATACTACGTCTTTACCATAAAGATTGGTCTTATCCCGAACCACCTTGGCCGGGCCGTTGATATAAGCCATATTAGTGTTGACATCGAATATTCCCTCGTCGCAGTAAAGCTCAACGTCTTTATAGGCCATCTTTACATTACCTTTGGCAAAAACTTTGCCTATTTGCCGTTGGAAATCTATTTCGTCAGCGTCAATAATTACCGGTATTTTTGTAACAGCAGGCAATGTTTCTTTCTCGGCTGAAGGAGAAACTGCTTTTGGCTGGTCCTGGGAAAATAGCGAAAAAGGAATTAAGAAAATTATCAGGATAAGCAGCTTTTTCATCTTAAACAGGCTATTTATCTTCAAGATATTCCTTGGCTAAAATAGCCGCACCGACTATACCCGGGTCCTTAAGCTTTGCTTTTAAAAGTTTAAGCCCCTGGCTTTGCGGCCACATAGTTTGTTCTTTTATAGTCTCTAAAACCATTGGTTTAAATATAGGGAAGGCTCCAGAAACACCCCCGCCAAAAATAATAGCCTGGGGGTTAAAAACATTAATCATTCCCGAAAGGAACTTACCTAAAGCCAGAGAAAACTCCTTCCAAACTTTGATCGCTTCTTTTTCTCCGGCTAAACCCCTTTGGAATATTTCTTTAACCTCTCTGACATTAGTTTTACTTTTTAACTTACGGTAACGTTTTAAAAGATAGCTGTTCCCCACATAAGTCTCAATACAGCCCTTTGCGCCGCATCCGCAAGCCTCTCCTCCCAAACTAACCGGCACATGGCCCAGTTCAGCGGCGCTGGTTCTTCCTCTCAAAAGTTTATTGTCAATAACTACTGCGCCACCTAAACCTGTACCGAGAGTAAGAAAAATGGCCTGGCTAAATTTTTTGCCGGCTCCACAGCGGGATTCAGCCAAGCCGAAAACATTAGCATCATTATCGATGGCTACGGGAAGTTTAAAGCGCTTCTGGACGATTTCTTTCAAAGGGTAATTTTTCCAGCCGGCAATATTAGGAAGGTAATAGATGAATCCTTTTTTAGTATCGATTATTCCGGGAGCCCCAATGCCAACAGCGCAGATATCAGAAGTATTGAAATCGGCTAATAAAGATTTTAGGTTCTCGATAAAAACCTTAGGTTTACGTAGATTAAGCGATGAATAAACCCGTTTTTTGAGGATATCCCCTTTTGCATTTACTAAACCCGCTTTAATATAGGTTCCTCCCCAATCAAGGCCAATAAACTTAGTCATGAATACCCTTTTGGCTTTAAAACAC
>CAZNWL010000080.1:0-5434 GCA_964577045.1 uncultured Planctomycetia bacterium
TGGTAAATCATCTTTAATTTATTGATTACAGCGATTGCAAAAAGATTACAACGATTTCGATAATCTCTGTAATCTTTATTTAATCTTTGTAATCATCGTAAATATTTAATTACTTTCTCTAATTCCATTTTACGGGAACCTTTCAAAAATATCAAATACTGCTTATCGCCATTTTTTGCCGAAGCGATTTTTTCATCGATAAAACCGGCTAGGTCTTGATGGGAAGAAAAATGATACGCCCCTTTATATCCTTTTTGAGAAAGGCGTTGGTTAAGGTGCCGGCTAAAATCGCCAAAGGTAAGGCAATAATCAAAATTATTCTTCACTACGTAAGGAGCAAGATACCGATGATAATAAACGCTTTTCTTTCCCAGCTCCAGCATATCGCCGATTACGGCAATCTTCTTTGCCGGATAGTTTTTTAGGCTATTTAAAGCCGTTATTACCGAATAAGGATTGGCATTATAAGCGTCATTTAGAATCGAGAATCTGCTGGTTTTCTGAATCTGCATGCGCATCAAAGGGTATTCTTTAAAGGCTTTGATTTTTGAAATCAATTCTTTTAAAGGAATGCCGTAAAGATGCGCGGATAAAACGGCGGCTAAAATATTAGTAATGAAACCCTCTGAATAAGCCGGAATGGCTAGCTCATCGACATCTTGCAGGCGGAACCGGCAATTCTGGCTGTCTTTGGCTATACAGCGGGCGAAAAGTTGGTTATTGCTTTTAGAGCCGAACCAATAGACCTTCCTTTCATCCTTAACCTTTCGTAAATATGCATCGTCCCGGTTAAGCACGAGTTTCATCGCCGGATTGCTTAAACGCAAGGAAAGTTTCTCTCGTAAAATCCCTTCTAAGCTGCCTAAACCTTCCAGATGAACGGGCTTAATAAAAGTAATAACCCCCACGTCGGGCTTAAGGATGCCGGACAAAACTTTTATTTCGCCCGGATGGTTTGTGCCCAGTTCCGCAATCACTGTTTCTTGGTCGCGCAGAGAAAAAATAGTTTTAACTACTCCTAAAAGGTTATTTTCGGTCTTCTCATTTTTTAAAACTTTCGTATAACCCTTAAGGAGGAAATAAAGCATTTCTTTGGTGGTAGTTTTGCCTATTGAACCGGTTATGGCATAAACAAAAGGCTTCTTTTTTTCTCTGATGTAGCTGGCGATTGCAATCAAGGCTTTATAACTATCCTCTACCACCAGATATGGCACTTTAGCCCCTGAAGCGCTATAACGCTCGCAAATAATACAGGCCGCGCCTTTGTTTAAAGCTTCCTTAATAAAATCATGCCCATCGCAAAACTTGCCTTTGATGGCGACAAAAGCTTCTCCTTCTTTAAGCCGGCGCGAATCCAGAGAAAAACCGCTTAAGCCACGAAAATCGTTACACCCATAAACTTCTTTGGGCCTAACGATTTTTTCCAAAGTTTTAAAATCTTCAATTAGCATCGTCTCGCCTTTAATTCGCCGCCCGTAAAAATTTTCTGATTACTTCGCTGTCTTTAAAGGGGATTTTTCTTGAGCCGATAATCTGGCAATCTTCATGGCCTTTGCCCGCCACTAAAAGACATGTCGCCGCAGATTTCAAACCTGCCTGCCGGCAGGCAGGGCTGCTCTTTAGAAAAACATCCATTGCTTCCTTTATGGCTTTTTCTCTATCCGCCACAACCGAATAATTATTTTTATCAAAACCTTCTTCAACCTGCCGGCAGATTGCTTCGGGATTTTCGCTACGCGGGTTATCAGAAGTAATCACGGTGAAATCAGCCAGCCGGCAGGAAATTTGGCCCATTAATCTGCGCTTACCTTTATCCCGCTCGCCGCCGCAGCCAAAAACACAGATAACTTTATGGTAATCCATATCCCGCAAAGCGTTTAGAACGGTTTCCAAAGCATCGGGCGTATGCGCATAGTCAATAAAAATATTCTCTCCGATACGTTCCAATCTTCCCTCAACATTTTTGAAAGACCGGATATGCTCGGCAATTTGCTGCGGAGGAAATCCCAAAGAAACTACGAGGCTGAAAGCCGCGGCTACGTTAAAAACATTGTGCCGGCCGCAAAGCTCTGTTCTTAAAGTATAGGCACGGCGATTATACTCCACATCAAAAGTCGAACCATATGGCGTTAGAACTATATGCGAAATTTTAAAGTCGCTGATTTCTTTGGTTCCGTAAGCCAAGGCTTTTTTTAAACGGCGCAATAACCTCATGCCGAAAGGGTCATCGACATTTATCAAAGAAGGATTTTTGCGGTTATCTAAAAATAATTTCTCTTTCGCCTTAAAGTAACCATCTACATTTTTATGATAATCAAAATGGTCGCGGCCCAAGTTAGTAAACAGGCAGCGGCAAAAATCGAGGCCTTTTATCCTCTCCTGCACAATTGCATGCGAAGAAACTTCGGTAACCAAAAAACGGCTTCCGCAGTCTTTAGCCTCTTTCAGAAGTTTGCGCAAAGTTAAAAATCCGGGGGTGGTATTATCGGCCGGGTAAGTTTTCTGCCCGATATAATAATTAACCGTGCCGATTAAAGATGCTTTAGCCCCTAATTTATTTAAAAGGTAATAAATCAAAGTGCTGGTTGTGGTCTTGCCATTAGTGCCGGTAACTCCGATTATTTTAAGGTCGTTATTTTTAAATTCATAAAATAAATCTACGGTTCTCCTAAACTCTTTTTGGATATCCTTTACATAGATTATAGGCTTGTTTTTAACCAGGTTTTTTAACTTACCCGCATCTTGTTTCCTAGCTACGAAACCCGAAGCTTTGGGCTCGATTTTGTGCAAAGCTGAAAAGATATCAAAATTTTCCCGGGGGATAATAAAGAAAAGGTCGCCTTTGGCAATTTTGCGCGAATCGTCGCTTATCCCGCTGATATTTAAATCTTTTATCCTCATATTTGGCTCTCTACATAAGCGATTATCTTCTCGGCGATTTCCTTAAAAGCCGGGGCAGCCACCACTCCTCCAAAATGCGACGCTCTGGGTTCATCTACAGTAACGGCAATGACCAGAGGGCGTTCTAAATCGGCTATAAAACCCACAAAGGTAGCGCGGTAGTCATTAGGAGAATATCTGCCGATTGCCGGGTCGTATTTCTGGGCCGTGCCGGTTTTACCGCCGAGCTGGCGGCCTGAAATATCTGCAAGCTTGCCCGTGCCTTCTTTGACGACTCTTATCAAAATACGTTTGGCTTCTTCAGTAGCTTCCTTTGAGAATATCTGCCGGGTTGGGTAATTCGCATCTTGGCAATAGCCATAGGAACAAATTCTTTTAACCAGATGCGGCCTAACCAAATAACCGCCGTTGACCGCAACGGCAAAAGTACGCGCTAGCTGCAACAGGTTAGCGCCGATTTCCTGCCCGATAGGGATAATAAACACCGAAGTTTTTGACCATTGGTTTCTATTTTTAATCCATCCGGGCACCTCTCCCGGAAAATCTATGCCCGTAGGCTTGCCAAATTCCAAACGCTGGATGTATTCAAAAAGAGTCTTTGCTCCCAGGTGGGAAGCAATTTTGGCCACGCCGATATTGCTTGATTTCATAAAGACTTCTTCAAAATTTAAGTTATCATAGGGTTTCCAATCATGAAGAATACTGCCGGGAATCTTAAACTCGCCATTCTCGCAAAAAATAATATCTTTGAGAGAAAAAGCCTTCTCGTTGATGGCCGCAAGGAGCGTAACTACCTTAAAAACCGAACCCGGCTCAAACATATCTGCCACTGCCCGGTTTTTCAAATAGTTCAAATTGCCCTCATCCAAGTTATTGGGGTTAAAAGAAGGGTAATTAGCCAAAGCAAGGATTTCTCCGTTGGCGGCATCCATGACTACGGCGCTGGCAGCCTGGGCCCTGAATTTTTTGACAGTCTTTTCTAAAACTTGCTCTGTCCAATATTCAATTTGAGCATCAACGGTTAAGACAATATCTGCGCCGGCTTGAGGGGTCACTGAACCGGAAGAAAAAATAATCTTGCGTAAAGAAGAGTCCTGCAAAATTTTTACCTTGCCGTCTTTACCACTTAAATAATCACGATAGAAATACTCTAAACCTTCCAACCCTTTATTGTCGATATCGGTAACACCCAAGATGCTTGCAGCAAGGCTATTGTGGGGATAGAACCTCTTTTGTTCCCGAATAAAGCCAATCCCTTCCAAATTAAGCGCAGCAAGTTTTTTCCGCTCCCCCAAAGAAATCTTTCGCTTAATCCAAACAAACCTCTTTCCTTTCTTCAGGCGGGCTAGAAGGGCTTCTTCGGATAAACCAGTATTCTGGGAAATGATTTTGGCGGTTGCCTTTAAATCGCTGATTAAGGAAGGGTCGGCAAAAACCGAATAGCAATATAAGCCGGTAGCCAAGGTCCTGCCTTTACGGTCAAAAATTGTGCCCCGCCGACCCTGAATATTAAGCAGGCGGAAATGCTGTTCTGTGGCTAGTTTGTGGTAAAAACTGCTTCTAAATACCTGTAAATCAACGATCCGGCCGGCAATAATAAGAAAAAATAAAACAAAAAGAGAATAGACTAGAACACTGCGCTTCTTAGGAATAACTCTGGCCACTGCTTTTTAGAAGGCTTAAGAAATTTAAAGGACTTACCTACTATCCTCTGCTAAAACCGTTGAAGTAGTTGTTGAAGTTTTCAGGAAACGCTTTAAACTTTTAGCCAATAAGCTTTCCTGGGCTTTATCATTAGAAGGAATAACTAAAGCCATAACTCTTTCCTTACTCACCGGCGCAAAGCTTTCATTTTCAGCCCATCGATTCACCTTAGAGAGCGAAACTTCTTTAGCAAAATTATACATCAAGTAGTCGCGCTTATCAACAAGTTCATTGTAGCGTTCATGATTGGCATTCAGACGGTAAGCCTCCACATAAATCTGGACCTTCTGATGAAGGTAGATCAGGCTGGCGAGAAAAATAAAGAGAGGAATAGTTAGGGGCAGTATTTTTTTCATATTTTATCTCTTCTCGGCTACCCGTAATTTAGCTGAACGGGAAGCCATATTCTCTTCTTTTTCGGAATCGGAAGCCATCAGCGGTTTTTTGGTAACTAACCTCAATGTTCCTTGCGATTGGTAGTCGCGAAAAGTATGTTTGGCTATCCTGTCTTCAAGAGAATGAAAACTAATGACTGCGATTCTACCCTCCTGGCTAAGATAATCGACAGCCGTCCGCAAGCCCTCTTTTAGAGATTCCAATTCACGGTTAACCGCTATCCGTAGAGACTGAAAAGTGCGGGTTGCCGGATGAATCCGGCCATGCTGGAATTTTGCCGAAAGAGCGCTGATAATAATGCGGGTTAACTGGGTAGTCGTAGCTATCGGCTCGTTTTTACGGGCTTCCACTAAACGCTGGGCTATCCTGCGGGCATAACGCTCTTCGCCGAATTTTTTAAAAATACTGGATAGCTCTTCCTCGCTCAAATTAT
>CAZNWL010000081.1:0-5355 GCA_964577045.1 uncultured Planctomycetia bacterium
GTTGCATGTAGGCCTCATCATTATTTCTCATCTATTTTTTTAACAACCTGTAAAAATACTTTGACTACCTTGGGGTCAAACTGTTTTCCCGACTCGGATTTGATAATGTCTAAAGCCTTGGCTTTAGAATAAGCTTTACGGTAAGAACGGTCAGATGTGAGCGCCTGATAAACATCGGCCACCGCCACAATCCTTGCGCTTAAAGGGATTTCTTCGCCTTTAATCCCCAAAGGATAGCCTCCTCCATCGTAGCGCTCATGGTGGTAAAGAATAGCCGGTATCGAGCCTTTGAGGCCATTAATCTCGCGCAGGATTTCTGCGGCAATAGCCGGGTGGGTCTTGATTATTTCCCGCTCTTTAATATTAAGCGGCCCTTCTTTAGAAAGAATACTTTTATCAATGCCGACTTTTCCTAAATCATGTAAAACTGCCGCATGTTTAATGTCTTCGACATTTTTGGCCGATAAGTTGAACTCCTTGGCAATCTGTTCGGCCAGTTCGGCAGTGTATTCAACGTGTTTTCCGGTATATGAATCCTTGGCTTCGATGGCCCGGGCAAAACCATAAATCATCTCCAGGACATCCCGGTCCATCAGCTTATTCATCTTTTCAATCTGGCCTTGCAACTCTTTAACGTTGGCCTTGCCTCTAGAAGCTGCCACCGGCTTAAGATTGGCCTGCGAATACCAAACGATGGTATTCCCGCCTTTCTTCTTAGCCGCGCCGATACAGGTATTCAGCGCGCTGGTTATCTGGCGGGCGTCAAAGACCAGGTCGTCGGGAAAAACCACTACCCCGATGCTCGCCTTAAGGTGGATGTTTACCTTCTTGTATTTGAATTTATGAAAAACTATTTTTTCGCTTATCCGGCGGGCTACCTGATAGCTGTCGTTTGCCGAAAGGTGCGGCATGATAATAAAAAATTCGTCTTCCCGCCAATGGATTAAAATATCTTCTTTACGCAGTATACTTTTAAGCAGCGTGGCTGTTTCTTTGATGATAATATCCCCCACTTTAATGCCGTAAAGCTCATTAATGTGCCTGAAATAATCGATATCGATGACGAAGAAAGATACGCTATAAAAATGGCGGCGCGCGCGGTTAATCTCCTGGGGAACCCGGCTCTCAAAATAGCGCCAGTTATAACATCCGGTCAAAGGGTCAACCAAAACTGCTTTCTCGAGCGCGGCATCTTTCTCGTTGAGTTTACCCCCTAATTCCTTTATTCTATCCTTGAGTTTAAGAAATTCTTCCGCCCGTTTGAGTTTTAAAGAAACCGAAAGTTTAGAATCTCCGGCAGTAAGATAATCAAGAAATCCGTTTTGTTTAAGGAGTTTTAAATCGACCTGGTCGGGTTCGGGAAAGTAAATGAAGCAGAATTTATCTTCCAGGGTTAAGTTTTTGAAAGTTTTTATTTTTCTCAAAAAGTTTTTTTCAAAAACAACAATGCGGCAATCGGAATTCTCCAGGCCTTTTCTGCTGCTTATCTTTTTACAGGGAAAAGGCAAGGAGTGTTTATTTTTAGAGGAAGTATTGCAGCAATATATAATGCCGTTCATCATCTGTGCCTAGCTATAACCTGAATTACCGGATTATTTTAGCACAGCTTCAGTTATTTTACAAGCCTTGACAGGGGTTAGTTTAACACAGATTGCCCTTATGAAAAGACTGACAATCTTCTATCTGTTTCTGGCAGTCAGCGTCAAACCTCAAAAATAATTCATAATTCTGGGGTTGGGATAAAATCATTCTTTCAACCACCCCGCGGCAGATAATTTGTTCGCCGTTAGTTTGCTCTATCGGGATATAAGCCTCTACTCTGCTGCCGACAGGCAAGGATTCTTTAGCCCGGCACATCAGGCCGAAAAAACTGATATTGATTCCCTCGGCTAAAAGCGTCATATTGTCCTTAACTAACTTAACCAGCTGGTTTAATTTAAACCTGCGATACTTTCTCTGCTCAATGAAGACGCTGTTGTCCTTATATTCGGCGGCGTGGATTTTTTTCCACTCTGCGCCGTATTTACTAATCCAGTCTAAAGCGGCAGTAGCAAAGCCAACTTCTTCGCCCAGTTTCTGGCTTTCTATCCATTTGTGCTTTCTGATTTCCTCTAAAGCTCTTGGATCCCTGAAGTACGGATAAGTATCCCTCATAATGCCTCCCCTTTTTTGTAAAAAATTTTTTTAAGTACTTATTGTAACAAACAGATTTATCTTTGGCAAGTTTTTTTTGCGAATTTTTGCAGCAGATTTAGAAAATTTTTCAACGGCGGTTAGTCGTGGTCGAAAAAACGGAGAGGCAGGGATTTGAACCCTGGAATCCTTGCGGATTACGTGTTCTCCAAACACGCGCACTCAACCGGGCTATGCGACCTCTCCAAAAAATTTATATCTTCCCTTGTTTGCAAAGGTTCAAAAAAGCGTCAACAGTGACCGGCGAAAACTGCCGGCCCCGGTTTTTGCGGATTTCCTGAACTGCCTGCTCTTTAGACAAGCCTTTACGGTAAGGCCGGTCAGAGACCATAGCATCATAAGTATCAGCGACTGCAATTATCTGGGCAATCAAGGGGATTTGCTCGCCTTTCAATCCTTCGGGGTAGCCTCCCCCATCATAGCGCTCATGGTGGTATTTAACCCCTAATATCGGCTGGCTAAATTCATCTACTTGCTTTAATATCGAAGAGCCTACCAAAGGATGCTTCTGCATTTCGTTCCTTTCCTCATCATTCAAAATCCCCGGTTTATTCAACACGCCTTCGCGCAGGCCGATTTTTCCGATATCGTGCAGCAAAGAAGCAATTTTTAAATCCTGGATAAACTTATCCCAGTCTTTCTGCAAATCGCTGTTTATTTTTCGTATCTCCTCGGCTAAAATCAATGAATAATGCGAAACCCTATCGGTGTGGCCGGAAGTGTATTTGTCTTTAGCTTCAATAGCCGTGGCCAAAGCCATGACTGTTTGCAAAAACAAATTTTTATTACGGGCAAGCTGCTTATCCAAGTCCTGAAAATACCAGGCGTTCTGAATAGCCATTACTGCGTCCGAACTTAATACCGAAAGAAAACCCACTTCATCCGCGGTTAATTTTTTGCGGTTCAGTTTCTGGCCGAGGAAAAGGATAAAAATTAGCTCATCGCGGAAAAAACCGGGAATGCAAACCTTGGCATTGTAAAGCGAAAACTGAAAAGCTAAATCCTGCAAAAAAATCCTCAAATCCTTGGAAGAGCGGTTTCTCTTGGAGTTGAGATACGCGTTTATCTTTTCTAAAAGCAGCGGCCCCTCGCCTAAAACCTTTACCGAAACATCGGTAAAATACCTCACCAAGGCGTTATCTCTAGTTATTTTAGTAAGGCCGGTGGGGATTTTTAAGCCGCCTTTACCGCGGGAAACCGTAACAATATAAGAATCCTTTGTTTTATCGTACAAAAGCAAGCCGGCATGGTCGACTTTCAAATTTTTAATGATACTGCGCAAGATGAGCTTAATCAAAGTATCGACCCGGCGGATTAAAATCATCTGCTTGGCCGCTTTTTCTAAATCTTTACGGTAGTCGTGGCGCGCTTTCCTAAAGGATATGGCTCTTAATTTTTTCATGCAGTTCCTCTAAATCCAGCGGTTTAACGATGTAATCCAATGCCCCTAACTTTTTAGCTTTATCCTGCGAATCTTTATCGTCTTTTCCGGTAATCATGATTGCCTTTATTTTGGAATTTTTCTTCTTAAACTCTTCCAGCAGCTGGAAGCCGTCTTTCTCCGGCATTTTTATATCCAGAAACACCCAGTCAGGCTTAAACTTATCAAAAATAACCAATGCGGTTTTGGCGTCAGAGGCATTTTTACTGTCCACGGCAAACCGCCTAAGAAAATTACATAAAAACTCGGTTATCTCAACTTCATCGTCAACGACCAATACTTTCACCATATAGCATCCTCCAATTTTTACTTATCTTATCATTTTTTGGGTAATTCTACAATAAAACTTGTCCCTTTTCCATCAGCAAAAGAAGTCATTTCCAGTTTTCCATGATGGTCAAAGATAATCCGGCGAGCGATAAAGTAAAGGATGCCGCCTTCTTTAGCGCGTTCAATGCCGATTCCGGTGTATAAGTTGTCACTATAGGTATTACCGCCGGTATCGGAGATAATAAGCCGGGCTGAATTATCTTGGTTTTTAAGGGTTATGTCAATAAGTCTTTCTTTGGGATTAGTATATTCAATAGCGCCAATTGCGCCTTCTAAGAAATACCTTAAGGTAAAGATAAAGTTATCGTTAACTAGAAGGGTTATGTTTTCTTTAATATCGGCTTTGAGTTTGATGTTACTTTTAGCTAAATCCTCTTCTTTTTCATTGATTACGGCTTTTAATAGTTCGTCTAACTTTATTTCTTTTGGCTCGGATTGGGAATTTTCATTGTATTTAGTTATGGCATTAAAGATTTTCTGGCCCTTTTTAACATTATTGTTGATAGATTTTCTGGTTTGCTCTATTTCTTCCTTAGTAGGTGCTTTATCACCGATAAACATAAGATTGCCTAAAGAAGTAGAGATGATGTTGAGGATGTTTCCTAATTCATGGCGGTAGGCTTCAGCGATTTCAAAAGCGCTCTGCAGGCGTTCTTTCTCCACTACTAAACGAAATTTTTCTTCGGTGGCTTTCTGGAATTCGTTAAAGTAGTAGATTTCGGATAAGGCTAAGGAGGTCTGGTTTGCGACAATAGTAAAGGCGTCTATGTCGGTATCGGTGAAGATAACGTCTTTATCTTTAGGACCCAAGATGATAAAGCCATAGAGGCTTTGGTTTAAGAACAAGGGGCAGGCTAGGCCTACCTTTGCCTCTCCTAAGCGGGGAAGGAATTCGCCTAAACGCGGGGAATCGCTTTGCTTAAGGGCTTTGATAAAGTCGCTGTCAACCTTGATTTTATCCGGAAGCTGGACGTGATTTAGAATTTTTTTGCTACGCAGGGAGAATGCCTTGTCTTCTATTAAATAGATAGCGCAAAAGGTAAGCTTCACTGCGTCTGTTGTCTTAATAACTACCTTATCACAAAGCTCACTAATATCACGGATAAAAATCAGGTTTGATGAGAAGTCTTTTAAAGACTTTTGATAACGAATTTCATCTTTTAAAATAATATCTTCTGCTCTTTTGCGGAAATAATTATATATAAATGGTCCGGATGTAGAGAATACTCCCATTAGCCCTACCGCCCACACCCACAAACCAGTCTTGTATCCAAACCAAAAAGGTAAACCTAAAACTAAAATATAAACTACCAAAAATATGCTGGCCCGAACAGCAGCTATGCGGATATCCATCAGGCGGTATTTAAGGATAGCGTAAGTAGCAATAATAC
>CAZNWL010000082.1:0-5336 GCA_964577045.1 uncultured Planctomycetia bacterium
GAATATATATTTCCTCTTACTGAACCCGAGATAATCTGGTTCAGCCGCAATAAAGATATTTTTGAAAAAAGAGGGATATTTATTTTTATACATACCCAAGAGATTCTAGATACATTTTTTAACAAAATGGAAACAGTCAAATTCTTAGCTCAGCATAATATAGCTTTTCCTAAAACCTATCTTTTAGAGGAATACAAAGATGGTTTAAAATACCCTTTCCTTTTAAAACCTTTATGCGGCTGGGGGGCTAAAGGGAATTTTATATTGGAAAGCCAGCAGGACCTTGATTATTTTAAGTTGAAAGCTAAACCGGCAGTAGTCCAAGAAATCGTCGGCACTATCGATGAAGAATTTACGGTAGGAGTTTTTTCCGACGGTAAAAAATGTTATTCTATAGCTTTTCGCCGCTATTTAGGCTATGGAAGCTTAACTAAAGTTGCCTATTTTCTGGAAGATAAGGATATTTCTGATCTGGCAGCTAAGATTGCCAATGGCGCAAATTTCCGGGGTTCTTTTAATATCCAGATACGCAAGGACCAGCGCGGCTACATTCCCTTTGAGATTAATCCACGTTTTTCCAGCACAGTTTATATCAGGCACTGTTTCGGTTTCCAAGATGTTAAATGGTGGATTGATTTAAAAGAGGAAAAGCCGGTTTCATATAATTTGCGTTATCACGGCGGCGTAGCCGTAAGAAATATTGGTGAAGTCTTTTTTAATTTAACCCCCGGAAAGGATTAAGCATGATTAAGTTTAGCCAGAAGAAAATTTTTATTGCCGCAGAGATTTCTGCTAACCACGGCCAAAGTTTCAGCCGGGCAGTTTCCTTAATAAAGAAAGCAAAACAATGCGGGGCTGACGCAGTAAAATTCCAAGCCTACACCCCGGATACTTTAACTATTGATGTGGATAATAAATATTTTAAGATAAAACACACGGAGTGGGGAGGGCAGACCCTCTATAATTTATACAAGAAAGCCTATACCCCCTGGAATTGGTTTAAAAAATTGAAAAAAATTTCCGAGGATTTAGGCCTGGTGTTTTTTGCTACTGCTTTTGATAAAACCTCGGTTGACTTTTTAGAAGAGATAGAAGTGCCGCTGCATAAAATTGCTTCTTTTGAATTGGTGGATTTACCGCTGATTGAATATATGGCCAAAACCAAAAAGCCGCTCATTCTTTCAACCGGAATGGCAACAGTTTCCGAAATTAAAGAGGCAATCAGAGCGGCGAGAAAAAACGGCGCTAGGAATATAGTGCTTTTAAAATGTGTAAGCAGCTACCCGGCTGACCCCAGGGAGATGAATCTTAGGACTATTACTGATATGCGCAAGAGATTTAACTTGCCGATAGGATTATCCGACCATAGTTTAGGAATTGAATCGGCATTGGCAGCGGTAAGTTTGGGTGCGGTAATGGTTGAAAAACATTTCACCCTTTCCCGGAAAGATAAAACTCCAGATAGTTTTTTTTCAATGGAACCAGAAGAGTTCAAGTTTTTAGCGGGAAGCATAAGGCTTACAGAACAGGCTTTGGGCGGTATTGTTTATGGGGCTAGAGGAGACCAGAAAAAAAGCCTTCGCTACAGGCGCTCTTTATTTGCAGTTGCGGATATAAAAAAAGAAGAAATTTTTACCACAGAGAATGTACGCTCTATCAGGCCGTCAGTCGGCCTTAAACCAAAATATCTGTATAGTCTTATCGGTAAACAGGCTAAAAAAGCCATAAAAAAAGGCACCCCAATTAAAGAGACGTTGATAAGATGAGGAGGATAGGTTTTGATTATGGACAAAAAAGTTAAATTATTTACCGAACGTTTATTAATTAAAGCAATGCGCCTTGAGGATATCACTCCCGAATATATTGAAGCTCTAAATGATCCGGAAGTCAATGAGTTTTTAGTCGGCGCGCGCATACAAAAACAGACACAAAAAACCGTAGAAGAATATGTTTTGCATAATTTAAAATCCCCGCAGGATTTGATGCTGGGTTTTTATTTAAAAAAGCCGAGAGTTTTTATTGGAACAATGAGGATCGGCGATATTTCCAATTTCCATTATTCCTGCACTATCGGCATCTGCCTTTTTAATAAAAAATACTGGAAACAGGGTTATGCCTTAGAGGCATTGAAAAAGGCAGTTGATTTTATTTTTCAGGATTTAAAATTGCATTACATAGAAGCAGGAGTATATAAGGGTAATTTTTCTTCGATGAAGCTGTTTGAGCGCGCCGGATTCAACGTCCAAGCTGTTTACAAAGATAAATACAGATACGATTTTTCATTTAAAGAAGCTACTATTTTTACGCGGGTTAGCGATAACTTTGATTTTAGTCTCCTGAAGAGGAATAACTATGGCCGGTAGCAAAATAAAGGCGGTATATTTTATTGAACGACTCAATTTTTTTGAGTTAGTTTTTTCAGTGTTGCCTTTCTTAATTTTAAAAGGCGGCCGTCCGGAAAAAGTTTACTATATAGATAGTTCGGAGATTGGCTTATTTTTTTCCAGTTTTGTCGGGAAACTATTCAACTTTTCTATAGAGAATAGCAATTTCAGCATGTTTGAGGTTAAAGATACTTATGGTGACCTTATAAGCCTGAGGATGATCTTGAAAGACTTTGTTAATTTGCACGGTAATATTGTGAAACGCACGGTGTTCGAAAAAGCTATTCAGGCTTTCGGATCAGAGCAGGGTCATATTTTTCTTAAAAAACAGTTACTTTTTTCCGATCTACCCTATAGAGAAAATTTAGTCTTCCGGGCCTTAGTGTTAATTCAGTACGCTTTGTGGAGGTTGGCTAAATCTGGACAAGACGTCAGGACAATTATTTTTATGCGGCCTCGTCTTTGGTGCAGAGAAATTACTGACTATGCAAATACAGTCAATATCGAACTTGTCTGGTCTAAGAGTTTTTTGATTAACGGGAAAATACTTAAACTAAGATTTTTGAGGCCGGCGTATAGGCAGTGGGCTAAAACCACAATTAATTATTTAGTTTATGAAATATTTTTAAAATTTTTTAAGCCAAAACAGCGCAACGCTTACCGCGCCTTGAAAGACGGCCATTCTAGCATGGGTAAAAATCCTCTTCTAGCAGTTGAATATTATGGCCAGCTTAATTTAGATAACCCTAATATGTACTCCGATTTGTTTTTTTTACGTAATTCAAAAATATCAGGCAAAGACATAGTTCTTACCTTTAATATCCCCTTAGACCCTTTAGACAAGAATAAGATGTTTGAATTGAATAAATACCAAATAAAACCGCTGGTGCTTAATCCTAGAGCATCTAAAATTCCTTTTTATCCGGTCTACTACCACTGGTCTTCTTTAAACTACAATAATTACGCTGTAGGCAACTCCGATATAATTGAGGAAAAGTGGGTCCTTAGGCAGATAGAAGAGTATAGACTAGGCTATGAATATTGGCGGCGATTCTTTGCGCTAAATAATATCAAACTTTATATCAGTTGGTATAAATATTCTGGAGAGCACTGCTTAATTTATGATGCTTTGAAAAGCATAGGAGGAATAACTACAATCTATCAACGTTCTTATGAAGAGTTTCCTTTCCCCGGCATAACCGTTGGTTCAGATATAGTTTTTGCTTTTTCTAAAAATAATGCCCAAGTTTTAGAAAAAAGCGGCTCCAAAGTTTCTTATCATATAACGGTTGGTTACCCAAACGACAGCCTTTTTCCTTTTCTCAAGCAAGAAGCTTCTAAAATTCGCGATAGTTTAAAGAAAAAAGGCGCCAAATATATTATTTCTTTTTTTGATGAAAATTGCCGGGAGGATCCTCGTTGGGACGCCTTTGAATATTACGTATCAAGGAACTATGAGTTTTTACTTAGAAAGGTTCTCGCCGATTCAGAGTTAGGTCTTATTTTAAAACCCAAGATGCCTATATCTTTAAAAAGACGTCTGCCGTTAGTAAGTGAATTAATTACAAAGGCAGAAGGAACCGGGCGTTGTTTTATTTTTGATGCTGGAATTCTAAGCGGGTCATATCCGCCGGCCATAGCGGCTTTAGCTTCAGATATTGCTGTTCATGGGCATATGTTTGCTGCCACAGCAGGTATGGAGTCAGCTTTAGCCGGAGTTCCTGCTCTTCTTTTAGACGGGGAAGGGTGCAGCTATAGTAAATGGTATAGATTAGGTAAGGGCAAAGTAGTTTTTACAGACTGGAATTCTCTTTGGAAAGCTTGCCAGGATTATAGGAAGAGTAGTGAAAATATTCCGGGTTTTGGCGACTGGTCGCCTCTACTTAACGAAATAGACCCTTTTCGTGACGGAAGAGCTTCTGAACGTATAGGCACTTACCTGAAATGGCTTCTAGATGGTTTTAAAAATAATCTACCCCGCGATAAGATTTTAGCCGAGGCAGCAGAACGTTATGCAAAGCTTTGGGGTAAAGATAAGATAACTCAGATAAATGTTTAGTAAATAGAGGCTATGAAGCAGAGAGCAATTATTGAAGACGAAAACCGGGATAAATTTCTTAAAGAATATATCAGGATGGTGGGAGATATTTCTAGCGAGGCCGCTTCAAAGCTTTGGTGGGCAAGCGACATGGCTTCTAAAAACCGGTTTACTTCCAAATTAATGCCATTGTGCCAGGAATTTTTAGAGGTTAAGAATGCTATGACGAGCCAAAACCGCCAGAAAGTTTTGGTTGCTAATCCTTCCTGGGTAATTTCACCAGCGATAAAGGGGCTGGCTAAGAATCTTAATGTAGAGGTTGCCGAGAGAGGAGCCCGTTACAATAAGTATATGGAAGTATCAGCAAGGTATTTACGCCGCTTTGCCGGAATTTTTTACCATATTTTGCGAAGTTATTCCCGAGCTCTTTATGCCCGCTGGGTTTTAGGTAGAAAAATAGAAAATAACCTTTCACAAAATAGTTATTATCTTATAAAAACTTTTATTTATAACCATTCTTTTAAAGAAAATTCTTATCAAGACGCATTTTTTGGCCGGCTTCCGGAATTTATTAAGGTGAGAAAGAATCTTTTGGTTTTTGCCTGTATCCTCGGCAGTTATAGAAGAAATATTCAGAAGATAAAAAACTGTCAGGAATACTTTATTGTTCCTTTGGAGTTTTTTCTTTCTTTTGGCGATATTATGGCAGCGGTTAAAGAATGGTTTTTGGGCCTGCCAAAGATTAAAAAAGATGTTTTATTTTTTGATTGTAATATCAGAAGCTTAGTTAATAACGAACTTTTACGCACAGCCGGTGGAGTACAGTTTTACCAATTCCTGCACTACTGGGCAGCTAAAAAACTTGCGCAGAAAGTAAAGATTGAAAGTTTTTTATTGACTTACGAAAATAACCC
>CAZNWL010000083.1:0-5309 GCA_964577045.1 uncultured Planctomycetia bacterium
GCGTTACAGAAGAGCGGATGCCGGAAGCCACAAGCAACTAATTGCCAGACACGCATGGCCATCCCAAGAAATTAATTTATCCGATATACAAGACCCGTTAGAAATCCTTAGTTTACAGAATGGCGGCCTTATAAGCCAAGAGGCAACAAAGAGAGTCGAAGCTGATAAAGTTGCCGTTACCGCAGCTATTGAGCGTTTAAATAAAACCGCCAGCTCGCCGCAAGGCCCTCATGGCAACGGACACCACCCTCGCTAAATTCAACAAACTTTAACTTTAATGCGCTTGTGGTATAATTAGTTTCAATGAAAACAATAAATACCACAATTTTTGCGGTCTCATTGCTGCTCCTTCCTTTTTCTGCTTCTTACCCGGAATGCCCCTGCGAAAAAAATAAGCCTAAATACGGCGGCCAGCTGGTTTTAGCTACGGTTTCTGACCCTAAGTCTTTTAATCCTATTGTTACCAAAGAAGCTAATGTGAGTTCGCTGATGGGTTTAGTTTTTGAAGGCTTAACTCGCACTAACGGCGTGACCACTGAAGTCGAGCCTAACCTGGCAGAGTCTTGGGAAGTGAACGAGAACGGCAAAACCTGGACTTTTCATCTGCGTAAAGATGCGCTCTGGTCAGACGGCCAGCCTTTTACCGCTGAAGACGTGGTTTTTACCTTCAACCGGCTTATTTATAATCCTGATATTGAAACCAGCAGCCGGGATATTTTTACTATTGAAGGAAAGACTTTTAAAGTGGAAAAGGTTGATGATTATACCGTGAAATTTATTTTGCCGGTTAAGTTTGCCCCGTTTTTACGCAGCATGGGGCAGGAGATTTTGCCCAAGCATTTGTTAGAGGAAGCAGTAAAGCAGGGAAAATTTAACTATCACTGGGGCCTGGATGCCGAATTAAAAACTATCGTGGGAACCGGGCCATTCATCCTTTCGCAATACTTACCCGGCGAAAGAATAATCTTAGTGAAAAATCCTCATTACTGGCGAAAAGATAAGCAGGGAAAACGGCTTCCCTATATCGATAAGATAGTTTACGTAGTGGTGCAAAACCAGGACGTAGCTTTGCTTAAATTCGAGCAGGGAGAAATTGATTACTACGGGCTGCGCGGGCCAGACTATCCGATTTTAAAACCCAAAGAGAAAGAAGGCAATTTCAAAGTTTATAATACCGGCCCGGATTTCGGGACCAATTTTTTGGTTTTTAACCAGAATAGAGATAAAAATAAGAAAACCGGCAAGCCCTATGTGCCCGAATACAAGCTAAGCTGGTTTACTGACTTAAATTTTAGAAAAGCAGTCGCGCATGCTATTGATAAAAATTCGCTGATTAATATCGTGCTGAATGGTTTGGGTTCGCCGCAGGATGCGGCGATGAGCCCTTCATCTGGATTCTTTTACAATCCTGATGTAGAAAAGTACGAATATAATATAGAAAAAGCCAAAGCCTTGCTTAAAGAAGCGGGCATATTTGACCGCAACCATGACGGTATAGCTGAAGATATCGCAGGGAATAAAATCGAGTTTAATCTTTTTACCAACTCGGAAAATACCCAGCGTATTGCCATCGCCAATATTATCAAGAAAGATTTGGAGCAACTAGGATTCAGGGTTAATTTTGTCCCTTTAAGCTTTAATCAGCTGGCCTCAAAACTCGATTCTACTTTTGATTGGGATGCCATAATTTTAGGCTTCACCGGCGGCATTGAGCCGCATTTCGGCAATAATGTCTGGCAGTCCAGCGGGCATCTGCATGTTTGGTATCCTAAGCAGAGAAAGCCAGCTACTCCCTGGGAAGCGGAAACCAATAAGATTTTTAACCAGGCAGTGCAGGAATTAGACCAAGCTAAGCGCAAAGAGCTTTATGACCGCTGGCAGGAGATTGTGGCCGAAGAACTGCCTTTGATTTATACCGTGCTTCCGCAAAGTATATTTGCGGTGCGCAATAAATTCGGCAATTTAAAGCCTACGGCTTACGGAGGAGCATTCCATAATTTAGAAGAAATCTATATCAATAATGACTAATTACATCATCCGCCGTTTGCTTCTTTTTATCCCCCTGCTTTTAGCGATTACTTTTATCGGTTTTGTCTGTATTAACCTTGCCCCGGGAAATTATTTCGACAGCTTAAAGCAGAACCCCCAGATTTCCGAAGAGACCATCCGCATTTATGAACAGAGATACCATTTGGACCAAAATGTTTTTATCCAGTATTATTACTGGCTGGTCAATGTTTTAAAACTCGATTTCGGTTATTCCTTTGCTTATAAAATCCCGGTTTTTGAAGTTTTAAAGTCAAGGATGTTTAATACCTTCATCCTTTCCTTGTCGGTGCTTTTGTTCAGCTGGCTGATTGCCATACCCCTGGGCATTTACTGCGCGGTGCATCAACATAAAGCGAGCGATAAGTTTTTCTCTTTTCTTTCTTTTATCGGGTTATCCATTCCCAGTTTTTTCTTTGCGCTTCTCTTATTGTATTTCGCTTCTTTAACCGGAATCCTTCCGGCCGGCGGAATGCATTCTTTGGGTTATGAAAACTTTAGCCCTTGGGCAAAATTTATGGATTTGCTTAAACATTTAATCATCCCTACTTTGGTTATCGGCACTTCCAGCATTGCCGGTTTACAAAGGTTGATGCGGGGCAATATGCTGGAAGTCCTTAGGGCCCAGTATATTACCACTGCCCGCGCCAAAGGCCTGCCAGAGAATCGGGTAATCTATGTGCACGCCGTAAGAAATGCCATCAACCCCATGGTTACTATTTTCGGCGGAAGTTTAGCCAGCCTTTTGAGCGGCGCGGCTCTAACCGAAATCATTACCAGCTGGCCGGGTTTAGGAAAGCTCATGCTGGAAGCCGTGACTAGCCAGGATTTATATTTATTTGCCGGCGACCTTTTAATGATTAGTTTTCTTTTAATTTTGGGCTATTTAATTGCGGATATTATTTTGGCTTGGGTGGATCCGCGTATCCAATATGCGTAAGGCATT
Organism: uncultured Planctomycetia bacterium; assembly: GCA_964577045.1. GTDB lineage: Bacteria > Omnitrophota > Gorgyraeia > Duberdicusellales > 4484-171 > JAHKAJ01. The sequence goes on from CAZNWL010000083.1 coordinate 2,993, forward strand.
TAAAAAATTGCGACAACATGGCTTAGCCATGGCGGGTTTCTGGGCATTGCTGGTTTTGTATTCGTCGGCGATTTTTGCCGGATTCCTAGCGCCTTATCATTTTGATAACGAAGAAAGGCCTTTAAGCTATGCTGCGCCGTCAAAGATTCATCTTTTTGACGAAAACCATAAACTTTCTTGGCCGTTTATTTATAAGACGAGCTTCCAATTTGACGAATTTTATAACCGGAGATACGCGGAAGATAAAACCGTCAAATACCGGTTAAAATTTTTGCTCAAAGGAGACAGCTATAATATTTTAGGCATATTTAAAGCTGACCGGCATCTTTTCGGCGCAGAATCCGGCGTAAAGCTTTATCTCTGGGGAGCGGATTCAAGGGGCCGCGACTTGTTTTCGCGCATCCTTTACGGCAGCCAGATTTCCCTTTCCATAGGATTAATCGGGATGCTGATTTCTTTGTTTTTAGGTTTATTCTTCGGCGGCATTTCCGGATATTTCAAAGGCAAAACCGACACCTTAATTATGCGGCTTTGTGAGATCATCATGATGATTCCGGGTTTTTATTTGATGCTGTCTTTGCGCAGTATTTTTTCTTACTCTTTAAATTCCCTGCAGATGTATTTTGCTATTGTCTGCATTATGTCTTTTATCAGCTGGCCGGGGCTGGCCAGAGTGGTAAGAGGAATGGCTTTATCTTTACGCGAACGGGAATTTGTCTTGGCTGCCCGTGCCCTAGGCGTCTCGGATATTAAAATCATCTGGCAGCATATTATTCCTCATAGTTTTTCTTATTTAATAGTGGCGGCATCGCTGGCCATTCCCGGATACATTTTAGGCGAATCGGCTTTAAGCCTTTTAGGCTTAGGCATACAAGACCCTTACGCTTCCTGGGGGAATCTTTTATCCGAATCCATGGCCATAGCGCAGATTAAGTTCCATCCCTGGATATTAATTCCCGGCGTATTTATTTTTGTCACAGTGATGGCTTTCAATTTATTGGGAGACGGATTGCGGGATGTCTTTGACCCTTATGGACAATATTCTAGAAGTTAAAAATTTGCATACGTACTTTTACGGCGAAGATGCAACCATAAAAGCTGTAGAAGGTTTGAATCTTTCAGTAAGAAAAGGCGAGGCTTTGGGATTAGTCGGCGAATCCGCCTGCGGTAAAACCGTGACTGCCTATTCCGTAATGCGCCTGATTCAGGAGCCAGGCAGGATTGTCAAAGGAGAAATATTTTTTCAAGGAAAAGATTTGTTAAAACTTTCCGCTAAAGAAATACAGGCGATACGCGGCAGGGATATTTCTTTAGTTTTTCAGGAGCCTGTGGCGGCGTTAAACCCGGTCTATACCATTGGTTTTCAGATTGGGGAAGCTATCCGTTTTCATAATCCTGAAATTTCCATCCGCCAGCAGAGAGGAAGAGTGTTAGAACTGCTTTCGGCCGTAGGCATTCCCGAACCAAAAGAGCGGATTAATGATTATCCGCATAACTTAAGCGGAGGCCAGGCCCAGCGGGCAGTAATTGCCATGGCTTTAAGCTGCCATCCTCAAGTTTTGATTGCTGACGAGCCTACTACCAGCTTGGATGTAACGGTGCAAGCCCAGATTATGGAACTTTTTTTAAAACTTAAGCGAGAAAGAGGCTTTACTTTTATTTTGATTACGCACAACCTCGCCCTTTGTAGTCAGGTGACTGACCGGCTGGCGATAATACAGGCAGGAAAAATAGTTGAATGCGGCTCAACCGAAGAGGTTTTTAACCATCCCGCGCACCCTTATACTCAAGCTTTGCTTTCCGCGGTTGCGTAAGGAAATAAATGATTTTAGAAATCAAAGATTTAAAAAAATATTATCCGGTTAAACGAGGATTGTTTTATAGAACTGTAGGTTGGATAAAAGCCGTGGATGGAGTGAGTTTTTCTCTTGCTGCCGGCGAAACTTTGGGCTTAGTCGGAGAATCCGGCTGCGGCAAAACTACTTTAGCCCGGATGATCAGCCGGCTGATTGAGCCGGATTCGGGAAGCATTAATTTCTTAGGACAGGAGATCAGCCGGCTTTCGCAAAGCCAGATAAGGCCTTTGCGTCGGGACTTACAAATTATTTTTCAAGACCCTTTTAACTCTTTAGACCCGCGCTTTAGCGTGGCCAGAATTATTAAGGAGGGGCTTTTAGCTCTGGGTATTCTTAAAAACCCCAACCACATTCAGGAGATGTTGGAAAAAATTTTAGAACGGGTGGGGCTTCCTTTAGCGAGCCTCAAACGTTACCCGCATGAGTTTAGTGGCGGCCAGCGCCAGAGAATCAGTATCGCC
>CAZNWL010000084.1:0-5256 GCA_964577045.1 uncultured Planctomycetia bacterium
TAATAAATCTCTTCCGCGAGAGTTAAAAAGGATAAACCAAGAAGGTTTGGCTCACTTGGCTTTTCGGGTAGATGACGTGGAAAAAACTTTGAAGGCAGTAATTAAAGCCGGCGGCGGTAAATTAAGCAATATAATAAAACATAATATACCCAATGTAGGAGAACTCACCTTTGTTTATGCTAAAGATCCCGAAGGCAATTTCATAGAATTGCAGAAATAATGAGGGGAAAATGCTTGAGAATACAGGGGTGATTTGAGCGGGACCTGTCCCCCAAAAAGGGCTTGACACCCCGGGGAATAAGGTATATAAGTATATAGCCTTTAAGCCGGTCCAGAGAGGCCGGCAAGGACCCCTATGCAAGCAAAAATAATCCTTTCTTCCGAGGAAATCCGCAAGGCCATTCAGAGGCTTGCCCACCAGATTTTAGAAAGAGAACCTAACCTTAAAGATTTAGCCCTCATCGGCATCCAAACCCGGGGAGTTTGTTTAGCCAAAAGAATCCAGGCAGTAATAAAAGAGGTAAAGAACGAAGACCTGCCTTTAGGCGTTTTGGACATCACTTTTTACCGCGATGATTTGACCGCTATCGGCTTAAGCCCGGTAGTCAAAGAGACCCACATTGATTTCGATTTAAACGACAAAAGAGTAGTCCTGATTGACGACGTGCTTTTCACCGGCCGCACTATCCGCGCGGCTTTGGATGAAATCATGGATTTTGGCCGGCCCAAGTCCATCGAGCTTCTAGTTTTAATTGACCGCGGCCACCGCCAGCTGCCTATTCGGCCGGATTTTGTGGGGAAAAATATTCCCACTTCTTTAGAAGAGTTAGTGGAGGTTAAATTCGAAGAGACCGATGGAGTTGATGAAGTGGCGATAATTCCTAAGGGAGAAAAGACAGACTAAAGCCTTATGCGCTGGAAGCGAAAAGACCTCTTGGATTTAGAAAGTTTAAGCCCCGAAGAGATAGAATATATTTTAACCACTGCTGCTTCCTTTAAAGAAGTTACTACCCGCCAGATAAAAAAAGTCCCGGCTTTGCGCGGGAAAACCGTAGTCAATTTATTTTACGAACCTTCCACCCGCACCCGCATTTCTTTTGAGGTAGCGGCGAAACGTCTTTCGGCTGATGTCATCAATATTTCCACAGAAGGCTCTAGTGTGAAAAAGGGCGAAACTTTAATCGATACCGGTAAAAATATCGAAGCCCTGAAGGCGGATATTATTGTGGTTAGGCACAGCGCTTCTGGAGCCGCGGCTATGCTTGCCCAGCACCTAAAGGCTAATGTCATCAATGCCGGCGACGGCTGGCATGAGCATCCCACGCAGGCACTTTTAGATATTTTTACCTTGAAAGAAAAACGGGGAAAAATCCAGGGTTTAAAGGTAAGCATTATCGGCGATATTGCCCACTCCCGGGTGGCCCGTTCTAATATCTGGGGGATGATTAAGTTAGGAGCCAAAGTAACTTTGTGCGCGCCGCCAATGTTGATTCCGCCGGCCATAGAACAAACTGGGGCTAAAGTTACCTCGGATTTGGACGAAGCTTTAAAGGATGCCGACGCGATAAATGTTTTACGGATGCAGTTTGAGCGGGACGGAGTGGAAGCTTTTCCCAAGTCTTCGGAATATTTTAAAACCTACGGCATTACCGAAGAAAGGCTGCAAAAAGCCAAGAAGGATATTATCGTGATGCACCCCGGGCCGATTAACCGGGGGATTGAGATGTCCAGTGAAGTTGCTGACGGAGCCAACTCCGCGATTTTAGAACAGGTGACTAACGGCATTGCCGTGAGGATGGCGGTTTTGTTTTTAGTGACTCAAGCTAAAAATGAAAAAAAGCACAATTCTCATTAAAGGCGCGAAAGTAATTGACCCGGCGACTAACTTTGACGCCGTGGGAGATGTTTTTATTCAAGGCGATACTATCAGCCGCGTAGGAAATTGCCAAGGCTGTCATGCCGACAAAATTATCGAGGCTAAAGACAAAATCGTGATGCCGGCCTTGGTGGATATGCATGTGCATTTGAGAGAGCCGGGCCGGGAAGATAAAGAGACCGTTGCTTCTGGGACCAAAGCGGCTTTGCACGGCGGGGTTACTGCTCTTTTAGCCATGCCCAATACTAACCCGGCCATAGATTGCGCTAAAACAGCAGAGCTTTTGAGCCAGATTATAAAAAAGACTGCCCAGACAGAAGTCTTCATTTGCGGGGCAATCACTAAAAACCGAGAAGGCAGAGAGCTTAGCGACATCGCCGGGTTAAAAAAGAACGGGGCGATTGCTTTGAGTGATGATGGTTCGTCGGTGGATAATTCAGAGTTGATGCGTAAAGCTTTCAAAGCAGCCAAGAAGGCCGGGCTTTTAGTGATTTGTCATTGCGAAGATAAAACTCTTTCGCAAGACGGAGCAGTAAACTTAGGTTTTACTTCTACGCGCCTGGGCTTAAAAGGCATTCCCAAAGAGTCGGAATATAAACGCCTGGGCAGAGATGTAGAGTTAGCTAAAGAGACCGGCGCTAGGGTGCATATTGCTCATGTCAGCTGTAAAGAGTCGGTTGAAATTATTGCCCGGGCGAAAAAAGAAAAAGTAGCCATCAGCGCGGAAACCGCTCCGCACTATTTCAGCCTTTCAGACCAGGCAGTATTAGGTTTTGATACCAATGCGAAAATGAACCCGCCGCTGCGCGGTAAAGACGATGTAGAAGCGGTCAAAGCAGCTTTACGCCAGGGCATTATCGATTGTATCGCTTCAGACCATGCGCCGCATACGCCCAACGAAAAAGATATTGAATTTGAGCGGGCAGCTTTTGGCGTAATCGGGTTAGAAACCGAACTGGCCGCGGCCATCACCGAATTGGTTCTTCCGGGAATTTTGAGCTGGTTAGAATTGTCCAAACTTATGTCCTACAATCCGGCTAAGGTTCTTGGTATTAATAAAGGTAAGTTGTCTCCGGGAGCCCCGGCAGATATAATTATTGTTTCGCCGGATAAAGAATGGGCGGTAGGGAAGGAGAGGTTTTTTTCTAAATCTAAAAACTCGTGTTTCTTAGGCAGGAAGCTCAAAGGAGAAGTGAGCTGCACGATTCATCGCGGAGAAATCAAATGGAGTTTGTAGCGGATTTTCATATTCATTCTAAATATTCGCGGGCGACTTCCCGGGATATGGAGATACCGGCTTTGGCTAAATGGGCCAAGCTCAAAGGAGTTGCCCTTTTGGGCACAGGAGATTTTACGCACCATTTGTGGCTGCAGGAGTTAAAAAGATACTTGCAGCCTGATGGCAAAACCGGTCTTTATATTTATGAAGGCACGTATTTTATTCTCTCGGCAGAAATTTCCAGCATCTTTTCCCAAGAGGGAAAATCCTACCGGGTGCATAATCTGCTTTTGGCGCCTTCGTTTGCCGTGGTTGATGAAATCAACAAGATGCTTTCGACGCACGGCAATATCGCTGCTGACGGAAGGCCGATTTTAGGCTTAAGTTGCAAAAGAATCGCCGAAGAAATTTTCCGCATTTCCCAGGAGGTGATGCTGATTCCGGCGCATATCTGGACCCCTTGGTTTTCGGTTTTTGGCTCCAGCTCTGGTTTTAACTCTTTGGAAGACGCCTTCGGAGCATACGCCAAAAAGATAACGGCTTTGGAGACCGGGCTTTCCTCGGATCCGGCGATGAACTGGATGGTTTCAAAGTTGGATAAATATTCCCTGGTTTCTAACTCGGATTCGCATTCGCCTTCCCGTATCGGCCGCGAAGCCAATGTTTTTAACTGCGAGCTGAACTACTGGGAAATCAAAAAAGTTTTGGAAGCAAAAGACAAGAATAAATTTCTTTATACGGTAGAATTTTTTCCCGAGGAAGGGAAATACCATTACGACGGCCACCGCAACTGCAAGCTGCGTTGGCATCCCAAAGAGACTAAAAGTCATAATGGCCGCTGCACGGTCTGCGGCCGGCCAGTGACCAAAGGCGTTTTAGCCCGGGTAGAGGACTTGGCTGACCGCGCAGAAGGTTTTATACCGCCGAACGCTATCGGCTATAAGAGCCTTGTTCCTCTCGACGAGATAATTGCCGAAGCCAGAGGCGTGCAGAAAGGGGCCAAGCAGGTAATGGGCGAATATATGAGCCTGGTGAATAGTTTTGGTTCGGAGTTTAACCTTTTGGTAAAAATGAGCCAGAAGGAAATAGACAGCCGCTTGCCGGAAAGAGTAGCTTCTGGTATAAGAAAGGTAAGAGAGAAAAAACTCGAAATTCTTCCCGGCTATGACGGCGAATACGGAACGATTAAAATTTTCGGCCAGGAAGAAGAGAGAAAAGAAAATCAACAGCTTACTTTATTTTAATATAGTTTGTAATTTGGGATTTGTTATTTGTAATTTTCAAAATGTCCCTGTGGCCTAAAGGATAAGGCACAAGCCTCCGGAGCTTGTGATGCAGGTTCAATTCCTGCCAGGGACATGTTTTTATATAATCCCGACAGTAGTCGGGATTTCGCTGAATAATTACATTAAGGTGCTCAATGAACATAGCAGTAGTTGGCGGACACAGTTGTTCCAAAAAAATTTATAATCTTGCTTACGAAGTGGGTCAGCTGATTGCCCAAGAAGGCTGGATTTTGGTTTGCGGAGGAAGGACCGGGGTGATGGAGGCAGCCTGTAAAGGCGCAAAAAAAGCCAAAGGCCTAACCGTGGGGATTCTGCCCAGTTATGACGGAAGAGATGCCAACCCTTATTTGGACGTTAAGATACCGACAGGTTTGGGCTATGCCCGCAATGCTTTGGTAGTGAGAGCAGCAAAAGCGGTGATTGCGCTTACCGGCAAAGAAGGCACGCTTTCAGAGATCGGTTTTGCCTTGAGCGAAAAAAAACCAGTAATCGGTATAGAAACTTGGGACGTTGAAGGAGTAATAAAAGCCTCTAGCGCCAAAGATGCCATTGCCAAGGTAAAAGCCAAGTTAAATGTTAAATAAACGCCAGATCCGGCAGTTAATTGAAAAAGAAAAGTTGATCGAGGGCTGTATCGACCTTGATACCCAGCTCACCCCCAATGGTTTTGATTTAACCGTGAGCGAAATTTTTGAATATACCTCGAGCGGAGCTTTAGACTTTTCTAATAAAGAGCGCCTGGTTCCCGAAGGAAAAAAAATCCCCCCGCGAAAAATAAATCCCAGCGATAAGTTCGGCTGGTGGCAGCTTAATCCGGGCGTTTATAAAGTCAGGACTAATGAGCAGGTTAACCTACCTAACACTTTAGCAGCTTT
>CAZNWL010000085.1:0-5169 GCA_964577045.1 uncultured Planctomycetia bacterium
TGCTATGATATTGAGCTCTATGCGCCGGGAATAGATAAATGGCTGGAAGTTTCCAGCTGCTCTAATTTTGAAGATTTTCAGGCCCGGCGGGGGAATATCCGTTTTCGCGAGAAAAAAAGCGACAAGCTGCAATTTGTGCATACACTTAACGGCTCTGGCGTGGCTTTAGCCCGGTTAGTGGCGGCAATTTTAGAAAATTACCAGCAGAAAGACGGCACGGTTTTAGTGCCGAAAGTTTTAAGGAGTTACTATGGTCGAAGAAGGCGGATTGAAAAATAATTATCTTTTTGTCCTGATAAAATTCGTTCTTTTTTTAATAATTTTCTGCTTTCTGGCGGAAATCACCAAAGAATTCTGGCGCCAAATCCGCGCTAAAGAAGATTTTGACCTGGCAGTTTTTATCCTGTCGCTGGTTTCCTGCTTCGCTTTCTATACCTTTGTGGCGGATTTAAACGGCGTTTATAAAGGAGTGCAGAGCTTTTTCTTCTTCCATTCTTCTTTTTTTGCCCTAGTTTTTCCGTCGTTATTGATTCTTTCAGGTTTGGGTTTTTTTCTTCTGCCCAAGGTTCTACAATTTACTTATAACCGCGAGGTTTTTCTGTTTACGGGAGGGTTTCTTTTGACTATGCATTTAATTTTTATTGCCCGGGAAACCAAAGGCCATAATTTTGCCTCGGTTATTAACTATCTTTTTACCTTCAGCATTTTATACATTCTTAATTTGATATTTTTTACTCTCTATTTAAAAATTAGTTATCCTATCCAGATTGGAAGCATTATCCTTCAGGGCGCAAAACAAGGAGCAGTTTTGATTCAAACGATATTCACGCAAACTTTACACCAAAAGTGATTTATCGTCTGGAGGGGTGGCAGAGTCTGGCTGATTGCGGTAGTCTTGAAAACTACTGTAGCCGTAAGGTTACCGGGGGTTCAAATCCTCTCCCCTCCGCCAATTTTGGATTATTTAATCTATGAAAGTTCATTTGGCCGGATATAATGTAGATACGGAAATATTAGATGAGCTGCAGAAACAAGCAGGCAGCCGCCAGGATTTGACCCCGGAAGTGCTTTCTGCAGCTTATGCCCGGATCAGCCGCGACCCCCGTTCGATTGAAGAAATCCGCAAAGATGCGCGTTCGGAAGTAGAGAAGGCCCGTAAATCAAATTCCACGATTATTTTTAAAATGGGCCATCATTCGGTGGCGGAGCATGCGGTTTTCAACCTGGATATTACCGGCGTTTCCCGCTTGGCCATGGAGGAAGTTGAACGCTTCCGGCTTTGTTCTTATACCGAAAAATCCCAGCGCTATATTACTTTGGAAAAGGATTTTATAGTTCCACAGGAAATTAAAGGGACTACTTTGGAGAAGCTTTTCATTGCTACCATAAACAAGCAAAATCACGCCTACCGCGTTTTTTTTGAAAAATTAAAAGAGTATGTTTTTAAAAAATACCCGGAACTGGCCAGCGATCCTAAAAAGCATAGCCTGCTTGAAGGCTGGGCTAAAGAAGATGCCCGTTATGTTACGGCTTTAGCTACAGAATCCCAAGTCGGCCAAACCGTTAATGCCCGCAATTTAGAGCTGATGCTAAGGAGGTTTGCTTCGCATCCTTTAGAAGAGGTCAGGAGTTTAGGCCACTTGATTCATGAGCAGGTAGTTTCGGTAGCCCCTTCCATAGTTATTTTCTATCAGGCTAACGAAAGAGATGAAAAAACTTATCCCCAGTTGCGGAAACTCGCTTTTGAAATCATGCCGGCAGTTGCTCAAAATAATTTTTCCAGAAAAAACGCAGAAGTGGAACTGGTTGAATTTACCGAAGGCGGAGACGCTATCATTGCCGCGTCATTACTTCACGCTTCATCGAATTTACCTTATGAGCAGTGTTTGTCGACCGCTAAAAAACTTTCCTCGGATGAATTACGGCGTATTTACGCCACTGCCTGGCAGAATATGCAGTTTTATGATTCGATGCTGCGCGAGTTTGAATATGTGAACCTTACTTTTAATATTGTTTTATCGGCCGCCTGTTTCGGGCAGTTAAAACGCCACCGCATGTCAACCATTACCGCGCAAAATTACGAGCCGGACCTAGGCGTCACCATACCAGAGTCAATCAAAGAAATCTCGATGGAGAAGGAATTTTTTAAAATTATCGAAGAGACTAACCAGGCATACGCAGTTATCAATAAAGTATCTTCTTTAGCCGCCCCTTATATTTTAACCAACGCCCATCGCCGCAGGGTTTTAATGCGGGTGAATGCCAGAGAACTTTATCATATTTCACGTTTGCGGGAAGACGCGCATGCCCAATGGGATATAAGAAATATTTCCCGGGCCATGGCCGAAAAAGCAAAGCAGGTGATGCCGCTCACCTTTGGCCTTATCGGTCCGAAAGATAAATACAGCGAAATTTATCAAAAGATTTTTGGCAAGGCGCCGAAAGTTGTGGAGGCGGTTTTGCCAGAAGCGCGGAAAATCAAATCGGATTAGGGAGGTGGAGGTATGCCGGAACGCAGAAAATTTCCCCGAGTAAAGTTGAATGAGAGGGCAATGTGGAGAAAAGCCGACACCTTTGACAACATGAGCGTGATGAAAAATATTTCTGAAGGGGGCCTTTGCTTTGAAACCAACGACTTAAAGTTAAACAGCAATGATGTGGTGCAGTTAGCCTTTCAACTGCCCAGTAAAAAGATAATTTATTCTAAAGCTCGGGTCTGCTGGGTGAGCGCAGTTGAGCCAGGGCGGATAGGCTGGCAAGCTGGAGTAAGTTTTGAGGATATCAATGATTTTGACCGGCAGGATATCCAGCATTTTATCGGCGAATGCCGTTACGGCTGTGATTAAAGAGGTTTAAATTTCCTCGAGCTGGGGTTTCTTGCGGAATTGTTTTTTCTCTGATTGGAGGTGTTTCAACCTAAGTATTTTTTCTTTTGCCCGCTTCGAGCGTTTACGTTTCTGCCGGCGGATTTTTTCGATTTGTTTCTCTCTATCGCTTTTTTCTTTTAAGGCCAACGCTTCAATTTTCTCCACCAAGATTCTTCGGGCGAGAAACCTGTTCAAAGCTTGGCTGCGTTCTTTTTGGCATTTTACTTCAATGCCCGTAGGCAGGTGTTTTAAGTAAACACAACTCGAAGTTTTGTTAACTTTTTGGCCGCCATGCCCGCCTGCCCGCACGAACTGTTCACGGATATCAGCTTCTTCTATTTTAAGCAGCTTCATTTTATCTTCTAACTGCTTGATCTTGTTTTCAGATACCCCATACCGGCAGTATTGCATATAGATATTATAACTTTTATTGCCAGATTTGCCAAATCGTTAATTTGTATTATTCTCTTGAAAAAATGCCTAATCAGCGATACAATCTGAAGGGATACAAGAACTAATAAATCCTTGAGGAGGTAAGTATTTTATGAAAAATTTACAGTTTATCCTTTTGCTAGCGTTAATTCTAGGGAGCAGTTTCTGTTTTGCGCCAGCCTATTCCCAGCCTTCCAAAGAATATCTGCGGGCTACTTTGGAAATATTGTTAGACGAAGCTTTGCTGGCTTATAATTCCGGGGACCATGTGAAATTTTTTGAATATTTTGCCAAAGAAATGGACCCCATAACTACCGAACAGTATTTTCGTTCAGTTTATGTTAACGGCCACAAACGCCAGCTAGGCGATTTTATTTCTAAAAAGATGATTAAAGAGCAGAGCCTGCTTGACCCGGATTTTCCCATGCTGGTTTACGAGGCAGTTTTTACCAAGAATAAAAATGTCATAATCATCGTTAATTTTACTAAAGAGTATGACAACTACCGCATAGAACGTATCCGTTTCGATAGAGTGCTTTCAGCCAAAGAAAAAATAGGCCGTTGATGTCTTTGCCTAAAGTTAAGAATAAACTTGCGATTTTAGCCGCTTTTGTTCTTAATGGCGCAGTGATTTTAGCGCCGGTTTATGCTAACGAGCCTTTTAGCGAGTTTGCTCGGGCCATTTTAAGAAAAGCGACTAAGCTGGAAGTCGAAACATTAACCGCAAAGTATAAAGGCCGAGAGCTAAACGGTTATGCTTATGTAGTCAGTACGAGCGAAGACCTTTCCGGAGAAATTACGGTAACTCTTTCTACCAAGAAGGATTTTTCAGCGTTGGATACGGTTAATGTGGTTGTGTTTTTGAGAAAATATTTCGCTAAACAAAAGCTAAACATAAAGCCGGACCAGAGAGTTTGGTTTATGGGTGTTTTTGAAGAAATCCGGATGAATACGATTATCTTGAAGGAAGGCTTAGTTAAACAGTAGGATGCTGAAAAATTGCCGGTGCTTATTTGCCAAAGAAATTTTAGCGTTATCTCTAAGCTCAACTTTAATAATCAGCAGCGTTTATTCTCAAAATTCGGATTCTCTTAAGGTCACGAATTTGTGGCTTAGCGATAAGAAAGCGGTTGCGCCGGGCAGCCTTATTGCCAGTTGTATAGTCGAAGAAAAAGGCGACATCCCTTATAAGCGTTATGCGCTTATTTATATAGATTACGACGGTTCAGGCAATAATTTGAAGCTGGTTTTGGAAAAAACAGCTATCCAATGGGGCGGCTGGGAGTGGGAAGAAGTGCCTTGGTTCAGCCCGGTGACCGAAAAAAAGTCCTGCCGAGTGAGTGTGGGTAATTCGGATTGCATAGTGGCTATGGCCGGACAGATAAATATAAGGTTGAAGCTGATTGACGCTTTGGGCAATATAAGCGCCCAAAAGGAGATGGCAAAGTGAATCAGAATCAGGATAGGGTTAATGAGTTGAGTACAAAAATTTGGGATTTTGTTTATGCCTGGTGGCGCAAGCAGAAGGATTTAAATATCCAGGAATCCTTCGAGGTACAGATTGCCGCCTTGAGCACTTGCTTTACACAGGCGCTTATAAACTTAAGCGAATACTTGGATTTTAAGAAGGACAATTACATAAAAGCAGTAGATAAACTTCTTAAAATGACCAGGGAAGATATGCTTAAGGAAGAGATAATTTCCCGTTTTAAATAAGACAATCAGCGCCCGTGGCTTCCCGTCAGTAGACGGGATTTCGCTGAATAGCTATATTGAGGTGCTCAACAATCGGAGCTATCCAATTTCGCCACGGGCTTTTTAAAGCTCTTTAAAACTTATTAAACTATTAGTTATAGACAATTACTATTTA
>CAZNWL010000086.1:0-5085 GCA_964577045.1 uncultured Planctomycetia bacterium
TTATTTTGCATTTTGAGTTTTGCGTTTTACGTTTATGGCCAAGAGTCCAGCGATTATGTGAAGAAAGGTTGGTCTCTTAGAGGGGCGAAAAAATACCAGGAAGCTTATCAGGCAGTCGATGAATGTATTGCAAAATATTCGGCCGAAGCAGATGAGTTGGCTAAGAAGTTGACTGATTTTCCCACTGAAGACAAGGAAACTAGCTACCAGGTGATGAATAATGTGGCAGAGTGCTATTTTATCAAAGCCGAAGCTTTACGCGATGAAGGAAAATTAGATGAGGCCGCTGCAACTTTTCAAATCATCGTAGATAAATACCCTTTTGCTCAGGCTTTTGACCCTCGAGGTTGGTTTTGGAAAATTGCCGAAGCTTCAGCTAGCGCCATTTGCGAAATAACCGGCGTTTGTAAAGAAGAAGAAAATGTCGTGGAAAAGGAAATCCCGGCAGTTCTCTATGATTCGGGAAGCGAATTCCCGGTGGATTATTCCAAATACGGAGAATTTATCGGCGAAGGGACAAAGGATTATGAATTTAAAGTGCAGGATGCCATCGGCTTATCCAAGGCAGTCGGAGAAGGGATTTATCCCAACACCAGTTCCTTAAAATTTGACCCCGGGTTTATTGAGGCCAAAAAAGAACTTCAGACAGTAGACCATTGGCAGATTTCAAACAGCCGGAATTTAAAACTTGCTTTTTATAAATGGAATATGGCGCCAGAGCCTCCGGGAGTAAAACAGTTCATCATTGCCGAAATTTTGGAAAGAAGCGGCCTGTTTAAACAAGCAATCAAAGCTTACTACTCTATTTTAGTGCATTTTCCCAAAAGCTACGGATGGACCTACTGGCATACCCCTTGGTATGTGGGTAAGGTCGCGCTTTACCGGATAAAATACCTGCTTAAAAATAATCCGGAACTTAACCTTTCTTTGGAAGGCGCTGATATCGAAATCGTGAATGGCTACGACAACGATATTCGCAACGATATTTTTATCGTCAGTCCCGGAAGGATAGTGTCGCTTTCTTTTTGGAAAAAGACCCTTTTATCCAACCTTTGTTCGGAGCGTAAACGCGACTTCGGCGAAACCGTTGATTCTCGAGGCGAAAGCGTTAAGCTGGTTAAATATGCTTCGGGTGATTGGCAGCTTTTGGTAAATGGCTCGCCGTTTATTATTAAAGCCGTTACCTATGGCCCGACCCGTGTGGGGGAGTCTCCTGATGACGGCACTATACAGAATTGGAGCACCCAGGATTTAAATAACAATGGGCTGATTGATGCGCCTTTTGAATCTTGGGTAGACGTAAATCAGAATAACGTCCAGGATGAAGGCGAGGAAACAGTCGGAGACTTCGCTCTTTTGCAGCAAATGGGGGCAAATACGATCCGTTTATACCATCAGCCCTTCCAACTAAATAAAGAAATTCTTCGGCAAATGTACGAAAAATATGGTATATATATACTAATTGGCGATTTTCTGGGTAAATACACCTTGGGCAGCGGCGCGCCTTGGGATCCTGGGACCGACTATGACAACCCGGAGCAAAAGCAAAAAATGCTTGAAAGTGTTGAAAAAATGGTCCAGGATTTCAAAGATGAACCTTACGTCTTAGTTTGGTTATTGGGCAATGAGAACGTCTATGGCTTAGGCTGCAACGCCGATAAGAAACCCGAGAGTTTCTTTAAATTTGCCAATGAAGCAGCCCGCCTAATTAAGTCTTTGGACCCTAAAAAAAGGCCCGTAGCTATAGTTTCCGGAGACACTTTGCATTTAGACATCTTCGCTAAAAATTGTCCGGATATTGACATTTACGGCGCTAATGCTTACCGGGGAAGGTATGGTTTTTTGGATTTTTGGGATGAAGTGCGCCGGGTTGCCGGTAAAGCAGCAATGATTACCGAATACGGAACCCCCTCGTATGCCAAAGGTTATTCTCTGGAAGAAAGCGAAGTATACCAGGCCAACTTTCATAAAGACGTCTGGAATGATATAGTTTGTAATTCCGCAGGTTTTGGAGCCGGAAACGCCGTAGGCGCGATAGCTTTTGAATGGTTAGATGAATGGTGGAAGGCTTACAAACCCGCATATCATGACCGCAAAGGCCTTTTCAGCGGCCCGTTTTTAGACGGTTACATGCATGAGGAGTGGTTGGGGCTTTGCGGCCAGGGCGATGGGTCTAAATCGCCGTTTTTGCGGCATTTAAAAAAGGCTTATTTTGCTTATAAAGAGGTTTGGAATGAAGATTGTCAATAAAGGGAATTTTTGTTACACTAGTAAAGTCACAGAAGCCCGATAATAAATAGAAGTTAACCACGGGAAAAGGGATAAATCTGTGATTTCTAATAACTAGAGGAAATAGTTGTCCGTGGTTTAAAAAGAGGAGGTTTGAGAAATGGGTAGAAGGTTATTGCTGTTTGTTCTCTGCTTGGTTGCTTGCGGCTATTTTCTGGCAGCCAATGCGTTAAGAGGTGATTGCCAAACGGTAGATAAATTCTATATCTATACCGATAAGAATTCACCCTTAAACCATTTTATTCCCAGCGGCTGGATGGGGGATTACGGAGATTTACGCATGAACGACCAAGCTACTGAAGAATTTTCTTCAGGCGCAACTTCGATTAAAATCACCTATACTACAAAGAAGGCACAAGGTCAAGGCTGGGCTGGTATCTATTGGCAGTCAGCGCAAAACAACTGGGGGGACAAAGATTCGGGAATCGATTTGAGCAAGTACAACAAGCTGGTTTTAAAAGCCAAAGGTGAAAATGGCGGAGAAGTTATTACCAAGATGAAAGTCGGCGGTATTACCCATAATGGAGCCACCGGCGAACCCGTGGCTTTTCCTGACAGCGTTGATGCGGAATCTGGGCCAATCCGCTTGACTAAAGACTGGCAGGAATACTACATCAATCTGGCTGATCGGGATTTGTCCCGGATTAACGGAGGCTTTGCGATAGTTTTCAACGCTGACCAAGCTGGCGGAGAACAATCGATTTATCTGGATGAGATTTATTTTACTAACGACTCTAATTTGAAAAAAGAAGAAGCCCGCACCACTTTCCCTTTTTATGTTTATGCCGATTCCAGCTCTCTGGACAACCATTTTATTCCCAGCGGCTGGATGCCGGCAACTTCGGCTAGGGATTTACGCTTGAACACTAACTGGAAGAATTACGCTTTTTCCGGCGACAGCTGTATCCGTATCGAGTACAAAAACGAGTCGGGGACCCGCTGGGCCGGAATTTACTGGCAGCAACCAGCTAATAACTGGGGCACTATTCCCAATGCTGGTTACAACTTGCAAGGTGCGACCAAGCTTACTTTTTGGGCCCGGGGAGATAAAGGCGGCGAAACTATTAACGAGTTTAAAGCCGGCGGTATTTCCAGCGGCGAGTACATCGATTCTGACAGCGCAAGCATCGGCCCGATTAAGCTTACTAATGAGTGGACTAAATATGAGATCGATTTAACCGGCAAAGACCTTTCGTATATTATCGGCGGCTTTTGCTGGGCAACTAACATCGATGTTAACGATCCTGAA
This sequence comes from uncultured Planctomycetia bacterium, assembly GCA_964577045.1. Classification (GTDB taxonomy): domain Bacteria; phylum Omnitrophota; class Gorgyraeia; order Duberdicusellales; family 4484-171; genus JAHKAJ01. Next base: position 3,539 of record CAZNWL010000086.1, read on the forward strand.
GGCATAGTATTCTACCTCGATGAAATTGCTTACGAATAATTATTGACAAGCAAATACCCACCGGAGATAATCTCCGGTGGGTCTGTTTTTATCATATGTTGAATAAAATTGACAAACCGCGTCTTCGGCGTTTAATTCTTCTTTTTCTTTTCCTGCTTTTAATAGGAGTTTTTGGCTATTTTCTGGCTTACGTCCAATTTTTAAAGCTGGAAGCCGAAACTCAAAAACTTTTTTTATTAAGCCAAAAATTAAAAACCCAGCTGAAAAACTGTCAAGACAAGTTTTCTTTTTGCCAGGAGCGTTTCATAAAGAAAGTTGAGATTATCCCCAGTTCCTGCGGCGGATTCTCATTCTATGTCAAAGGCAAGCCCTTTTTAATGAAAGGGGTAGGTTATAGCCCTACGCCGATAGGAAAGGGCTATGATTATGAGTTTTTCAACGACAAAAACAAACCTTGGTTAGTTGACGGAAAGCTGATGAAAGAAGCGGGCTTTAACTGCGTACGTATTTATACCACTGGAAGCGACCCGGAAAAAGTTAAAGAGTTTATCAAAGATATGTACGAAAAGTTCGGCATTTATACTTTGGTCAGCGATTGGCTGGGGCTTTGGGATTACCCCCGGGCGAATTATGCTGACCCGGAGTTCAGAGAAAAAACTAAACAGCGGGTATTAAAAATAGTCCAGACTTTAAAAGACGAAGATGGAGTTTTAATGTGGATTCTCGGCAATGAAAATAACTACACCTTTTCCGGGCAGATTGGATTTTGGACTTCTCCGGAGATAGAAGCTTTACCAGATATTCGCGATAAACAAAACAAGCGCGCAGAAATTTATTACAGTTTTGTCAATGAACTGGCCAAGGAGATAAAAAAAATTGATCCGATCCACCCGGTAGCTTTGGGCAATGGTGAAGCTAACTTTTTGGAAATTGCCGCTAAAACAGCGCAGGATGCGGATATTTTGGCGATTATTATCTATCGGGGGAAGCATTTTGGAAATCTTTTTACCAATATTCAACAGACCTTCAATAAACCGATTTTACTTTCTGAATTCGGCTGCGATTCTTATGATGCTTACAAAAATCAGGAAGACCAGCAAATACAATCAGAATTTATCATCTCGCAGTGGAAAGACATTTATGCCGCCACTACTATCAGCTCAAACTGCCAGGGTAACGTTATCGGCGGCTCTCTTTTTGAGTGGAGCGATGAATGGTGGAAGCATAACGAAGGTTACAGCGAAGGATGGAGCGTACATAACACTGAAGCCGGCTGGTCGCACGGCGCTTATTATTTCGACATCAAAGCAAAAAATAACTTAAATATGAATGAAGAATGGTTTGGCATAGTTTCCCTCGGCGACGAAGAAAACGGGATAAATAAACGCCTGCCCAAAAAAGCTTATTATGCCCTCGGGGAATTTTTCGCCCACCCGCATACCGATTAACCTGCCTGACAGGGTTTACTCTTTTCTCTATTCTGATATAATATAAACCGAATGAAGGATTATTGGAGTATAGCCGTCGCCTGTTCTTTGTTAGTGCAC
>CAZNWL010000087.1:0-5015 GCA_964577045.1 uncultured Planctomycetia bacterium
CTCTAAAGATGCTTGCCTGCTTCATAATAAAAGAAAATAGTTCATCGGAAAGAAATTTCTTATCTTTCTGCAATTGGTAATATTCCTTATCGCTTTCAAAAACCAGATAGTTAACTTCCAGGATTTTTTTAATGTTTTTTAAAAAAAAGTTTCTTACCGGTAAAACCAGCTGGTGGAAATTCCTAAAAACTACTAATTTTCTCTGTCCGAAAGATACGGTAAGGAGTTTCTCGCCAAAACTCTTTAAATCAATCTCTTTGGCGTAAAAGGTAAAAAAATCTATCGGTAGGGATTGTGTTTTTAGCAGGCGTTTTTTTATATTATCGAGGGCAAGCTTACGCTGCTTAAAATCGCCCCCCAAAATCAAAAAAAGCCTTTCTCTGACCGGGTAGTTCACCACTCTTCCAGAACTGCTTCGGAAATCCTGCGGGCTGTATCGGTTACTAAATCAGCCTGGGCAGCGCTTTCAGATTTTGCGCCTGTACCCGTAAGGAAATAATCGGATTGCCCAACTACAGTTTTATCCATCAACACCTCTCCGTCAGGCCCGACCAGCTTGATGCTGGTATCCAAATTTAAACGCTGCTCCTTAACGGTGCCATCCGTCCCCTCGTCATAACGTAAAGTTCGTTTGGTATACCCATTTACTGTACAGGAGAGTTTGAGCGCATCAGGGTCATCGCTTACTACTTTAAGCTGGCCGTCAATATTAAAGCGGCTCACTATCTCATTAGTCAATTTGTTTTCAACCAAAATCGGAAAATTTACATAACCAGAGGACTCCCGGTCTATAGAAGTTACATCTATTTTATTGACTACCGGCTGAATTATTATTTTGCGGCCGGCATAGATAGAACCTCTGGTAGTATAACCGCAAGCCGAACTTAAAAAAACTGCCGAAAGGATTAAAAATCTAATCATTAGTCTCTCCTTTTATTGTTGATTTTTTAGCTTGGTTTTTGCGGGCAAGTTTTTCTTTACGCTTTTTTTCCTTAAGCGCCATCTTATTAGCCTTGGCTTTCTGTTTTTTCAAAAGTTTCTCTTTTTTCTTCTGTTCTTTTAAGGCTTTCTTTTTAGCCTTAGCTTCTGCCTGCGCGGCGAGTTTCTCCTTACGTTTCTGTTCTTTAAGTTCTTTCTGGGCTTGGCGAAGTTTTTGCTTTTCCTCTAATTTATTTTTCTTGAGGGTTTGTTTTTTTTCTCCTATTTCCTCTTTCTTGGCTATCTTTTGGTTAAGCAATAAGTTTTTAGCTTCTATTTTATCTTCCCTGATTTCCTGTTTCTCTTCCCGTCTTCTTTCCTTAACCCTCACTTTCTGCGCGCGTTCGCTTAGGGTGACCTCTTTCTTTTCTTTGGCAATTAACTCCTTTTTAGTAAGGCCTCCTTCTAACAGCTTATTCAGTTCCTGAATTTTTTCTGAAGACGAGCCGTAATAATCGCTATCGGGATAGTTATCTACCACCTTCTGGTAGTAAATTATTGCGCTTTGGTACCGGTTTTGGTTTTCATAGAACTGCCCGATTTCAAAATTTTTCTTAGCCTCGCGGTTGCGCAAAACCTTAAGCTGGTCTTTGGCTTCAGCCGAAATCTGGGCTTCGGGATGGTTTTTGATAAATTCATCCAGCCTGGTCGTAGCCTCTTTTAAATAAGAAGAGTCGTAATCGGCTCCGGGAAAAGCCTTGGCGGTGGCAATAGCCAGTTGGTATTTTGCCGGGGCAGCCCACTCGCTATCGGAATAATTATCCACTACTTTCTGAAAAGCGTCGCGGGCTTCGTCAAAACGGCCTAACTCAAAAAGGATAATTCCCAGCTTATATTGGGCCCGTGGCGCATACTCCGAATAAGGAGCTTTGGAAACCAGCTTGCTGAAAATTTCTATGGAAGGGTGCTCGACAAAATCATACAAAGATATTCCCATCCATTTCTTATGCTCGCGGTTTAAAAAATATTCGCCGATATTATATTCGCGCTCAATCACTTCGTTGATACGCTGGCTGTTGGGGTAAGAATCAATAAGCTGCTGATAGGCTAAAAAAGCTTCGTAAGATTTATCCATTTTCTCTAATGCCCGCCCTAAGTAATACTGGCCTTCTGCGGCTTCTTTGGCATCAGGATAGTTAGTAAGCAGTTTTTTAAATTCAGCGTAAGCTTCTTTATAGCGGCTTTCCTCAAACATCTTTAAAGCCGCCTTATACTGCAAATAAGGCGTGGCCAATGCCGAATATTTGGGGTTTTTCCACTTCTGGGTTTTAGGAGACCAAATCCAAAAGGGGTAGGCTGCATAAGGAAAAAGAAATAGAATAAGCAGAATCAAGCATTTTTTCATGATTAAAGAACTATATCAAAGGACGCAGGTATTGTCAACTCCAACCGCACTTCCTGATTTATTTCTAGACTACGATATTAATGATTTTTCTATCGATGTAGATGGTTTTCTTCGGAAGTTTTCCCTGCAGAGCCTTCTTTATTTTTTCTAAACTTAAGGCTTTTTGTTCGACTTCCTCTTTAGAGGAACAAACGTTTATTTTGAGCGTATCGCGGATTTTTCCGTTAATCAATACGGCAATCTCAACCTCCTCTTCTTTGAGGTATTCCTCGTTCACTTCCGGCCACTGGCTCTTCAGGATAGAGTCTTTACTGCCCAAGGCCGCATTAACTTCCTCGCTGACATGAGGCGTAAAGGGAGATAAAAGTAAAAATATAGTTTTAACTGCCTGGCCTAAAACTTCTTTGCCTAGGGCTGACTCATTTATGCCTTTATAAACCTGATTCACTAACTCCATAACCCGGGAAATAGCGGTATTAAACTGGAAATTCCCCTCCAAATCTTTGGTTACTTCCTTAATCGTAGAGTGTATTTTCTTTAAGACTCCTTTTTCGCAAAGATTAGGTTTGCCTTGAGATTTTTCCGAACATTCAGCAAACATATCTACTAAGCGCAAAGCCCGCTGGATAAACCTAAAGCAGCCTTGCAGGCCTTCATCCTGCCACTCGGCATCTTTTTCCGGCGGCCCCACAAAAAGGATATACAGCCGCATGACATCTGCCCCGTATTTGTCAATAATATAATCGGGAGCGACAACATTGCCTTTGGATTTAGACATTTTAAAGCCGTCTTTGACAATCATGCCTTGAGTAAAAAGCCGCTTAAACGGCTCGGAAAAATTAACCAGCCCTTCGTCCATAAGAAACTTATTAATAAAACGCGAATACATTAAATGTAAAATCGCATGCTCCACTCCTCCGATATACTGGTCAACCGGAAGCCATTTATTTACATCGCTGGTGTTGAAAGGCATTTTTTCTTCGTGGGGAGATATATAGCGCAGAAAATACCAGCTGGAATCGACAAAAGTATCCATAGTATCGGTTTCTCTGCGGGCAGATTTTCCGCATTTGGGGCATTTGGTGTTTATAAACTCATCGATGTAAGTCAAGGGCGACTGTCCGGTGGGCAGAAACTCTTTTACCGGCGGAAGAAGAACCGGTAAATCTTCTTCCGGTACCGGCAGCTCACCGCATTTTTCGCAGTAAATAACCGGGATAGGAGCGCCCCAGTAGCGCTGGCGGGAAACCAGCCAATCTCTTAACTTATAGTTAACCGCTCTTTTCCCGATTTTATTTTTCTCCAGATAATCGGTAATTCTTTCTTTGGCCTCGCCAGAAGAAAGATTATTGAACGCGCCGGAATTGACCACGATTCCTTCTTCTTCATAAACCTCATCGACAGTTTTAGGCTTGCGGCTGCCTTCCTTGGGCTGGATGACTTCAATGATATCAAGTTTATATTGCGTGGCAAACTCAAAATCCCTCTTATCATGAGCCGGAACGCACATAATCGCTCCGGTGCCATAACCGGAAAGAATATAGTTGGCAATCCAAATAGGAATCTTTTTGCCGTTTAAGGGGTTAACAGCGAATTTTCCGGTAAATACTCCTTCTTTCTGGAAACTGTCAACCAAACGGGCAGAGAGCGGCTGGTTTTTTACTTTTTCTATAAAAGCTTCAATCTCTTTTTTATTCGGCGCGTCCTTGATTAATTCGGCAATAGCCGGATGCTCCCAGCTCAAAGCTAAGAAAGTTGCCCCGAAAATAGTGTCTATGCGAGTGGTAAAACAGTTAAGGACTAATTTTGAATTCTGGACGGGAAAATTTATCTCTGTGCCTACTGATTTGCCAATCCAATTCTCCTGCATTAATTTTACTCTCTCGGGCCAATCTTTGAGCAAAGATAAATCATCAAGCAGCCGCTGGCTGAAATCTGTGATTTTAAAAAACCACTGCCTTAAATTTTTCTGGGTGACTTCAGTAGAGCAACGCTCACACTTTCCGAAAACTACCTGCTCATTGGCTAAAACGGTTTTACAAGAGTCGCACCAGTTAACCTGCGCCTCTTTGCGGTAAGCCAGGCCTTTTTTATAAAGCTTTAAAAAAATCCATTGCGTCCATTTGTAATAATCTGGCTCACAGGTAGTCACTTCCCGCGGCCAGTCATAACCAATACCCCAGCTTTTTAACTGCTCTTTTATCCGCTGGATGTTTTTCAAGGTCCAATCGCGGGGATGAATCTTATGCTTTATCGCCTGATTTTCTGCGGGAAGCCCAAAAGCATCCCAGCCAATCGGCGACAAAACATTAAAACCGCGCATCCTTTTATAACGGGCTACGGCGTCGCCGATGACATAATTGCGGGCATGCCCCACATGCAGTTCGCTGGAAGGATAAGGAAACATCACCAGACAATAATACTTGGTGCGCGCATCGCCCAGAGTTTCAGCGTTAAAAACCTTCTCTTTATCCCATTGGGCCTGCCATTTTTTGTCAATGTCTTTGTTATAATTCAATTTGTTCTCCTTTATAAAAGGGCCAGGCATCCTTCGCTTCGCTCAGGACAAGGTGCCTGGCCCCTACATTATCCCTTATATAAATCCCTGATAACCTTTAAATTCCTTCTATCATCTAGGTCATCCTTTTTGGGTGTTTCTAAAATAAAAGGGATATTTTTTAATTTAGGATGA
>CAZNWL010000088.1:0-4990 GCA_964577045.1 uncultured Planctomycetia bacterium
ACAGCTTAAACGGCTGTATAAAGAAAGAAAAATTAGCTATCTCAGGCGAGAATATAAATCTTCTGATATAGAAAAATCTAAATTGGTAATTGCCGCAACTAGCGACAGAAAAGTCAATAGTTTGGTGAGCAGGGATGCAAAGCAGAAAGGTATTTTAGTCAATGTAGTGGATAAGCCGCTTTTAAGCGATTTTATTTCACCGGCGGTATTACATAAGAGAGAAGCTTTAATTGCAGTTTCCACGAATGGCCGGAATCCTGTATTGGCGCGCGACTTAAAAAATTTTTTAAAGGAGTATTGGAATGAATTTTTATCTTATCGGCGTAGATTACCAAAGCGCTAAAATCAAAATTAGGGAGAAATTGCTGGGGTTACGCCGGCAAGTCGAAAGTTTCTGGCAAGACAAGGGCCGGCCTTTTGCGGTTTTATCCACTTGTAACCGCTTTGAAATTTACAGCGTAAGCCCAGATGTGCTTACCGCATTGAGAGAGCGTAACGATTTTTATGAAAAGTTTTCCCTTTGGGGTAAAAGTTACTTTCTTAGCGGAAAAATAAATGTTTTCCGCCATATTTTGCGCTTGATGAGCGGATTAGAATCACAGTTAAAAGGAGAGGCGCAAATTTTGCAGCAGATGGTTTCTTTGCTGGCGAGCAGGGAATTCCCGGGTATTTTTAAAGAAATCTGGCATAAGGCGCTTATTGAAGCAATTGATATCCGTATGCTTAGCGGCTTAGAGAATAAAGAGCATAATATCGCAGATTTAATTTTCAAAGATTTAAGGAAAAAATATCCGGAGGTTAATTCAGAAGTAATTATCGCCGGCACCGGAAATATCGCAAAGCTTTTTGCGCAGCAGAAACCCCGCGGTTTACGATTAAATTTTGTCAGCACAAAACACCGCTTACGGGCTAAAAAGTTAGCCGAAGATTTCGGCGCAAAAGCCATCGGTTTTAAAGAATTACCCGTCCGCCTTGTGGATGATGCGGATTTTTTAATTACTGCAACCTTAAGCCCGCATTTTATTTTAAAGGAGGCAGATTTATCTAAAATTATTTCCCGGCGCCTTAGTCCGCTTTATATTTATGATTTGGCTCTGCCGCGTGCCGTAGAGCCCGAGATCCGTAGTTTAAAAAATATTATTTTACAAGACCTTGATAACCTTATCCCCTTATTTGAAATAGAAAATTTAAAGCTACAAGAAGAACTGAAAAAAGCAGAATGCTTGATAGAGGAAAGAGTGAAACAATATGAGAAAGATACTGAAATTAGGGACAAGGCCAAGTCCTTTAGCTTTGCGGCAGGTTGAGGAGATAAAAAGTTTATTCCCTCAGCTTAATTTTGAAGTCCTCAGAATTAATACGCAGGGCGACAAGGATAAGGTAATTGCGCTTAGTCAAGTGGAAGGCTCTGATTTTTTTACGAGAGAGATTGATGCGGCGCTTTTATCCGGCGCAATTGACTTAGGTTTGCATAGCGCTAAAGATTTACCGACGGCTTTGCCCGAAGGGCTGGCAGTTCTTTTCGAGACGCCGTCAATCAGCCCTTACGATGCTTTAGTTTCAAAAGGAAAATTAAAATTAAAAAATTTGGCTCAAGGCGCGCGGGTCGGCACAAGCAGTCAAAGAAGGAAGTTTGAACTTTATACTTTAAGAAAAGATTTAATCAGCGTAGAAGTGAGAGGAAATATTCAGGAGCGCTTGAGCTTAATAGATAAAGGAAAAATTGATGCTTTAATCGTGGCGCACGCAGCCTTAATCCGCCTTGGTTTAGAGGAAGAAATAGCGGAAATTTTTTCTTTGGATGTTTTTAACACCCACCCAAAGCAAGGAAGCTTGTCTTTGGTAGCAAGGAGCAGAGAATGCGTAAGGCTAAAGTCTATATTATCGGCGCAGGCCCCGGCGATTGGGAGCTAATCAGCGTAAAAGGCCTTAATAAAATAAAAGAGGCTGATGCTATTCTTTATGATTTTTTAGCTTCCCAAGATTTATTGCGTTTTGCCAAAAAAAACGCCGAAATTATCTGTGTGGGTAAACGCGATGGCCTGCATATTTTAGAACAGAGCCAAATCAATAAACTGCTTTATGAAAAGGCTAAACAGGCAAAAACCATCGTCAGGCTTAAAGGCGGCGACCCTTTGGTTTTCAGCCGCGGCGTAGAAGAAGCGCTTTACTTACGGAAAAAGGGAATTGATTTTGAAATTATTCCGGGCATAACTTCAGGCTTTGCAGCGCCGGAAAGTTTCGGCATACCCTTGACACGCAGGGGTAAATTTTCTTCCATCGCAGTGCTTACCGGAAGAAAAAGCAGCACTCATCCGCTTGATGCGCCAGAATGCGATACTTTAGTCTATCTTATGGCAGTGGGAAATATTAAAAATATAGTTAAGGCTATCCTTAATTCAGGCAAGAACAAAGAGACTTTATGTGCATTTATCGAACGTGGGACAACGGCCGACGAACGTATTCTAACAGGAAATTTAGGAAACATTGTGCAGAAAGCGGAAGACTATAAGATAAAACCGCCGGCGGTTTTTATCGTGGGAGAGATTATTAAATATGGAAAAAAAATTTATGCGGACAAATATAAACTTAAATAGTTTAATCTATCCTTATTTTGTCAGAAGCAGCGTAAATAAAAAGGAGAAAATTATTTCTTTCCCCGGGGTTTTTCGGTTTTCTCTAGACCGTTTGCTTAAAGATATCGAAGAAATAAGGGGTCTGGGGCTGAATAAAATTTTATTATTCGGCATTCCTGATAGAAAAGATATCTTCGGCAGAGAAGCCTTTAAGGAAGATAATATCGTGGCTTTAGCAGTAAGAGAGATAAAGAAAAGTTTCCCTGACCTAATAGTGATGACCGATGTATGCTTGTGTGCTTATACCGCGCATGGGCATTGCGGAATCCTAAAGAAAACCATAGCAGATCGTGATTTTATTGCTCATACAGAAACATTAAATACGCTTGCAAAAATTGCATTATCGCATGCCGCAGCCGGAGCGGATTTTGTTGCGCCTTCGGCAATGGCGAAGAAACAAGTGGGGATTATAAGAAACGTTTTAGATGCGGCAGGCTTTAAAAAAACAAAAATTTTGGGCTATTCCGCAAAGTTTGCCTCAAACTTCTACGGGCCTTTTCGTAATGCTTGCGCCTCCCGCCCGAAATTTGCCGATAGAAGCAGTTATCAGCTTAACTACACTGATTATAAAAGAGCGCTTATAGAGGTAAAAGAGGATATCAGGGAAGGCGCAAATGTAGTTATGGTGAAGCCGGCTTTGAGTTATTTAGATATTATTAGAGAAGTTAAAGAGAAATATTCTTATCCTTTGGCTGCATATAATACCAGCGGAGAATACGCCATGGTAAAGACATATTGCCGGACTAAAGACGAGGAAAGAAATTTAGTGTCAGAGATACTTACGAGTATAAAGAGAGCAGGGGCTGATTATATCATCAGCTATCATGCAAAGGATGTGGCCAGATGGTTAACTATATAAACCAAAGGCTTTTGCAGCAAGCCAAGAAATACCTTGTCGCTGGCGTCAACAGTCCAGTGCGCAGTTTCGCCTACGCCGCAGTCCCTCCACTTTTGATTAAAAAGGGAAGGGGTTCCGAAGTTTATGACTATAGCCGAAATACATATATTGATTATGTGCTAGGCTGGGGCGCTTTAATTCTGGGGCACGCTCACCCCGTGGTGATAAAAGATTTAAAAAAAACTATCGAAGGTGGTTTAGGTTTTGGTACAACCAATGTTTATGAGATAGAATTAGCCAGAATTTTAAAAGAGGCGATTCCCTTTGTCGAAAAAATAAGATTTGTGAATTCTGGCACTGAAGCGGTGATGGGAGCAGTGAGAGTCGCTCGAGGTTATAGCGGCCGCAATAAAATTATAAAGTTTGAACATTCTTACCATGGCCACGCAGATTATCTTTTAGCCGCTGCCGGTTCAGGGTTAGCTACTTTAAGAATCCCATTAAGTTTAGGCGTGCCAAGAGATTTTATTAAAGATACTTTAGTAGTTCCTTACGGAGACAAATTCTTATTGGATAAGTTGTTTAAAAAATACGGTAAACAAATAGCCGCGGTTTTAGTTGAACCGGTAGGTGCAAATTACGGCGTTCTTTACCCTGATATAGATTTTTTGAAATATTTAAGGGCGATTACTCGACAATATGATTCTTTATTGATTGCAGACGAGATAATTACCGGTTTCCGTTTTAATTTTGGCTCTTTTATTTTTAAATTTGGCATCACCCCGGATTTAATTTGCCTGGGGAAAATTATCGGCGGAGGCTTACCCGTAGGAGCATACGGTGGAAGCGAAAAGATAATGAATCACCTTGCGCCGAGAGGAAAAGTTTATCAGGCCTCTACTTTTTCAGGCAACCCCATAGTGATGCGTTCGGGTATAACTACCCTAGGAGTTTTAAAAAAACTTAGAGGAGAATACCGGCGCATAGGAAAACTTAGCAAATTTTTGGTATCTGCCCTTAGAGAAGCGGCGTTTTCTCACAACGTCAGCTTAGAGATTAATCTTTATGAAAGTATGTTTAGTTTTAAATTTAAAAAGAAAAAACAATTTCAAGAATTTTATAGATTAATGTTAAAGCAAGGTGTATTTTTTGCCCCTTCTGAATTTGAGGCAAATTTTTTATCGTTTGCGCATAAGAAAGGCGACATTAAAAAAACCCTGGAAGCAGCGCTTAAGGCTTTAGCTTCTTTAGGCAAAAAAAGGAGTTGAACAATGAGGCCAGACCACGATTTAGATGCTTTAAAGAAAAGAGGATTTTTAAAAGAACGCGAGGAGAACTTTTTTACTCTGCGCACACGCATGCCAGCAGGAAATTATCCGGCCCAACAGCTCCAAGCGCTGCAGCGTATTGCTAAAAAGTACGGTCGGGGTTTTGTGCATTTGACAGTGCGGCAGGGCATAGAGATTCCTTTTATCAAGGCCGAGAAAATCGGTACAGTGGAAGCAGAGGTTAAAAC
>CAZNWL010000089.1:0-4909 GCA_964577045.1 uncultured Planctomycetia bacterium
CTTATGTTGATTGGATAAAACGATTTTATAATTATCTCAGCGTCTTAAAAGAGATCAGCGATTCGTATAAGGTTAATTCGATTGACCTGCGGAATTTTTTAACTTATCTTGCGGTAAATAAAAGAGTTTCCTCTTCAACTCAAAACCAGGCTTTTAATGCCCTTTTATTTTTATTCAGGGAAGTTTTGGATATCAAACTGAAAGATATGGATAAAACCGTGAGGGCCAAACGGGGGATGAAGTTGCCGGTAGTTTTGAGCGTTGAAGAAATAGAACAACTATTCAGGTATTTGGAAGGAAAATCTTTATTAATCGCTCAACTGCTTTACGGTTCTGGTTTGCGGCTTATGGAACTAGCCAGATTGAGAGTTCAAGACATAGACTTTACTACTAATCAGATATTTATAAGAAGTGCTAAAGGAGATAAAGATCGGGTTACCATGTTGGCAGAAAGGGTTAAAGAGCCATTAAAGGCCCATTTGGCTCAAGTAAAAATTTTACACGAGAAAGATCTGGAGTCCGGGCATGGCGAGGTCTATTTACCAGATGCTTTATCCAGTAAGTACCCTAATGCCGTAAAGGAATGGCGTTGGCAGTATGTATTTCCGGCAGCTAATTTTTCCGTTGATCCGCGCAGTGGAAAAGTCAGGCGGCATCATATCAGCGAAAAGTCTATACAATTAGCTATTAGCAATGCGGCAAAGAAATCTAAAATTATCAAACACATCACCGTCCATACTCTAAGGCATAGTTTTGCCACGCATCTTTTGATGAATGGTACAAATATAAGGGAAATCCAGGATTTATTAGGGCATAAAAGCCTTGAGACGACTATGATTTATACCCATGTTTTAAAAAATATGTCCAATATTCCTAAGAGCCCGTTGGATAATCTTTACGCCGATGTTAAAAAATAAAGAGAAGATACAGAAGAACATCTTTCTGGAAGTGGAATATCTGGGGACGAATTATTTTGGTTTTCAGGTGCAGCAAAAAAAAGGGTTAAACCAGCATACTATTCAAGGAGAGTTGGAGAAGGCTTTGAAAAAACTTTTCCGGAAAAAGATAAGAATTATTTATGCTGGCAGAACGGATAGAGGAGTGCATGCTTTAGCTCAAGGAGTAAACTTTAAAGTTAACACTCAAATTCCTCTAAGAAATATCAAAAAAGCGCTGAACACTTTTTTGCCTGCGGATATAAGAATAAAAAAGATAAAAACAGTGCCGCCTGATTTTCATGCCCGTTTTTCCGCTAAGTCCAAAATTTACCGTTATTTGATTTATAACCATAAAGAGCCTTCGGTATTCTGGAAAGATTTATCCTGGCACATAGATAGAAAATTAGACCTAAAAGCTATGCAGGAAAGAGCAAGGAAGTTGCTTGGCCGTAAAGATTTTTCTTCTTTTGCTAAAGAAGCCAAAAACTACAAACACTGTATCCGGGAAGTCAAAAATATTTCAGTGAAAAAGAAGGGAAAATTCATCCAAATAGATATCGAGGCTGACGGATTCCTGCGCAGCATGGCCAGAAATATAATTTCTTTTTTGGTTAATGCATCCGGCAACAAAGCCTTTCAGGCCAATAAACCAGCCCCGGCCTCGGGCCTTTATCTTTACCGGGTAAAATATTAATACGCCGCATAACAATATTATGATATAATTTTTCTATGTTTAAGAAGCTATTATTGGTTTTTCTCATCTTTTCCTTGGCTTTCAATACCGGCTGCCATAGCCTGCGTAAAAAGTTTGTCCGTAAGAAAAAATCCAAGCAGGAGGCGCCGGTCTATGTAGATTTTAAGGAATACCCGACCAAAGTTTCCCGCGAGGCGTATATTGACTATTATCTTTTTGTGCGCGGATGGCTGGATGAACTATCAGAAGCCCTGAAAAAAGGTATCAGCCATAAACGCCAGCGCCGGGCAATAAGCGAGGCGCTGATGAATTTAGAACAGATAATTTCCTTTTTTAACACCGGGGGCAAAGATGCGATTTATCCTCTTTACGAAGAAATGCTTTCAGTAAGAGACCAAATTGATAAGAGCCCTAATTTAAGCGAGACGCAAAGAAATTCCCTCATCCGTAATGTCGAACAGCTTAAACGGCAGGTCGAAAAAAAATTCAATTATGGCGATGCCGAACAATGGATGAATTGATTTTACGGACCTTTACCAGCGGGCCGCTGTTGAATAACTCTTATTTGGTTTTTGACCCCGGCAGCAAAGTAGGCTGTCTTATTGACAGCCCCTGGGATTATCAGGAAGTCAAAAGTTTTATTAAAAAAGAAGATATAGAAATTACTTTCTTGCTTTTAACCCACGGCCATTTTGACCACATTCAGAGTTTGAGCTATTTTGATTGCCCGATTTATATTCGCCGCGAGGACCGAGAAATGCTCGAAAATCCCGGATTAAATGGTTCGTCTATTTTTGACCAGCCGATTTCAACGTCTAAAAAAGTTAACTTTTACAGCGAGCGGCCAATAAGTTTCAGCGGCCATATTGTCGAGGTAATCCCGACCCCTGGCCACACCCCGGGATCGGTTTGTATAAAAATAGGGAAATGGCTTTTTAGCGGCGATACTTTATTTTTCGACTCTATCGGCCGGACCGATATTCCCGGAGCATCTGAAGATAAAATAAGAGATTCGATAGAAAAAAAATTATTAACCTTGCCCGAAGATACCCTGGTTTATCCCGGCCACGGCCCCAAGACCAGTATCGGCAGGGAGAAGAAGCAAAACCCTTTTTTATAAATACTACCCATGGATATCTATTTAGAGGCCTTTATGGATTATCTTAGAGTGGAAAAAGGTTTGTCAACCAACTCTTTATTAGCTTACAGCCAGGATTTGCGAAAATATATTCAAGCCTTGAAGAAGTTAGAGATAGAAGATCCCAAAAAGATAAGCCGTAAAACTATAACTGATTTTTTGTTCACTTTACGTAAGACAATGTCGATAAGGAGCATTTCCCGCTTTCTTTCTACGGTTAAAAGTTTTCATAAGTTTTTATTGAGAGAGAAAATTACCTCTGAAGACCCTTCGGATTTAATCGAACTGCCTAAAGTCGATAAAAAAATCCCGAATTTCTTATCGCTAGAGGAGGTCAGTAAAATTCTAAAAAGCCCCAACCTTAAAAAAAATCAAGGGCAACGCGACAGAGCTATTTTAGAACTGATGTATGCAACTGGCTTGAGGGTTTCAGAATTAGTGTGTTTGAAAGAGCCGGATTTAAACCTAGACGTAGGTTTTATCAAATGCAAGGGTAAAGGTTCGAAAGAAAGGATTGTCCCTTTAGGCAAACCTGCACAGCATTTTTTAGAAAATTATATGCTGACGGCTCGTCCGAAGCTTTCCGGAAAAAGAGAAAGCCCTTTTATTTTTCTTGCCCAGGGCGGCAGGCCTTTGAGCCGACAGAGCGTTTGGAAAATGATTAAACACGAGGTAAGCCGGACCGGAGTCAAAAAAAAGGTGAGCCCGCATACTTTACGCCACAGCTTCGCCACTCACCTTCTTGAGCGGGGAGCGGATTTACGCAGCGTTCAGGAGATGCTTGGGCATACCAGTATCAGCACCACTCAAATCTACACTCATGTCAATGAGAGCCGGCTTAAAAAAATTCACCAAGAGTTTCATCCCCGGGCTTAAATTATGGTTGACCGGTTAAAAAAAATACCGCCGGAGTTTAAAGAACTTCTTAAAATCACCTCTAAGCTTTCCCGTATTTTGGGTTACAATATTTATTTAGTGGGAGGTATAGTGCGGGATTTGGTTTTAGAGAGAAAAGTTTTTGATCTAGATATCGTGGTGGAAGGAGACGCTATAAAGCTGGCCGAAAGCTTAAGCAAAAAACTAAAAAGCAATTTTATGCGGCACCATTCTTTCGGTACGGCTACAGTAGCTTGGAGAGGGCATAAAATTGATTTTGCCACTGCCCGGACAGAGAAATATCCCCACTGGGGGGCCTTGCCTAAAATTAAGCCGGCATCTTTGGGCCAAGACCTCTGGCGGCGCGATTTTACGATTAACGCTTTAGCTTTAAGTTTGAACAAGGAGGATTATGGCCGGCTGATTGACCTCTATGGAGGAATAGCGGATTTGAAAAAAGGTCTAATCCGGGTGCTTCATCCCCGCAGTTTCCTAGAAGACCCCACCAGAATCTTACGGGCAATACGTTTTGAGCAGCGTTTTGGCTTTGAGATTGAGCCAGAAACTTTTCTCTTGATGAAACAAGCCCTGAAAAAGAAAGCTCTGACCTGGGTGAACCCGCACCGTTTAAGAGACGAACTCATCCTTATTTTGAAAGAACCAGAGCCTTATCGCTATATCCGTAGACTTGACAAGTACAGTGGTTTTCATTTTCTATCTTCCCGATTAAAGTTAAGCAATAGCGATTTTAAGCTTTGTAAACGCATAGAGGAGGTGCTTAATTATTACCGGCAAAATAACCGCCTTCCCCGCGAACCGCAAGGCTGGCTGATTTACCTCGGGGCAATATTAAAAGGCCTGCCTTTAAAAACTATAGAGAAAGTTTTGCAAGATTTTGCTTTCAAAAAAGGCGAGCGTATCATCACTACATCGATGCGCGAGAGCTTGCTTAAGGCAAGAAGGCTTAAACTGACAGCTTCTCCGAAAGCGGTCTATTGTTTTCTTAATCAGTACAGCCTGGAAACCATATTATTTTTTTATGCTTATTATCCCTATAAGCGGCTGCATAAAAATATAGAATATTTTCTGGCTGAACTTATTCATAGCCGTACACAGTTGCAGGGCCAAGACCTTAAAGAATTAGACATCGAGCCTTCTGTGCTTTACGGCCGGATTCTCAAAAACCTTATCTATGCTAAAATCACCAAGGGTTTAAAGACTAAAAGCGAAGAAATCAAAGAAGTACGTTCTATTTTTAGGCGG
>CAZNWL010000090.1:0-4894 GCA_964577045.1 uncultured Planctomycetia bacterium
AAACATTATAATGTTTGCCCCTCGCTCTGTCTGAAAACTCAATGTTGTTTTCGTTGGTAATAAAGCCTAAAGAATAAACTCCCTTGCGGGGATATTCTACCAAGACTGCGCTTTTAAAATTTTTTTTGGGAGGAAAGAAGAAAAAATCAATTATTTGTTTTACCGGAAAGTAAATCTTGCTCACCAAAGGTATCCTTGAAAATGCTCCGGCTAACCTGCGATAAAACCAGCGAAAAAAACGCATCCGGGAAAGCTGAATCAGTGTGCCCATGATAAAAATAATCAAAATGCCGATGACTATCCCTAAGCCGGGAATAGTCTGGCCAAAGTATTTATAAACAAAGGCATTAATCGGTTTACCCAGAAATCCGTCGCAAAAACGGAACAATCCCACGATGACATAGCCGGTGATAGTTAAGGCTAAGGTTAGAGTCAGGCCACTGATGAATATACGCTTAAGCATAATTTTATCTTTTATGGGATATAAGGCAGGTTAATCCTTTTATTTTTTAGCAATGATAATGGCAATTGCTCCAATCATAATCAAAAACAAGCCGATAAAACCCCGGATTAAATCAACCAGCTCTTTCCACCAGTAAATTACTGCCGCTAATCCCAGAATAATAAAAATAACCCCGACTATAACCTTATTCATAAATCACCTCTGGATTAATATATCTCGCGCAAATTGCCCTGTCAACCTAATCTTAATTCTGGTAAAGGCTAAGGGTTATATTTCTTTTGCCTGACTGGGAAGAATCGAAATTTAAACCGATTGAAATAACCCCCTGGCTTTTAGTTATAGTTATCCGACCTGAATCATAGCTATAGTTTTTAAAACTGGCCAAAAGAGTCTCGTAAGAAGGCTCGTCCAGATAACTTTTCAGCCCGCCAAGCGCGGTATCTTTTTTAATGTTGATTTCGCCCGGCCCCATACTGGTTAAACTACCTTCTAGAGTACCGGCGCTTTTAGGCCCCAACCCCAGGATAAGTTCGTCCGAAAAAACCCCCTTAAAATCAATATCTTCTGCGGCCAGAGAAACGGCGATATCTGGTAAGTTCAGTTTAAGCACAAATGCCGGCGGCATTATCTTTTTAATCTGGAAGCCTTTAAGCCGGGCTTTCAGGCGCGGTATCTTGAGAATAAAACTTTCGGAGGAAACCTTGGCCTTGGCTAAATTAATACCCAAAAAATTAACCTTGCACTCGCCTATTTGCGACTCCAGCTTAAACTTTTTAGTTAGTATCTGGTTAAGGGCTGCTTTAGCTAAATAGTCTTTGCTTAAAAAAATAACTAGCAGCACCAAAACGATACTAATAACTATTTTTTTAAACATATCTTAACGGGCTATATATTCCCACTGGGTAAGTTTTCCCTGCTGGTCAAAGTAAACATAGATTTTGTCGGAATTGAAATAATCGGCAGGATGGCGGTAAAGCAGCCTTTTCCCTACAGAAGGAATATCTTTAGAAACTATCGGCTCACCGTAAGATGCGATAAAACTTTCCAGGCTAATCCCGGGTTTAAGCCTATCTTTTTTTACGTGAGCGGCGAGTTTACGAAACAAGTGCTCTTCAATCTTTAAACTACGCTCGATAGATTTCTGTTCTGCGCCCAATTGTTTTAAGACGAGCAAGCCTTCGATGTCTTCTTTGAATAAACATCCGCTTGAGGTTAAAAAAACTAAGGCGGCGATAGTAATTTTGGCTGACATAAGTTTTAGAGAGCTTCTGTGTGTTTTTTTAAATCCTCGGTTGAAAATGGCCAGGATTTCCGGCTGTAAAGGGCCTGGATAATCTCGCGGTAAGTCAGTTTGTTCATCCTGAAATCAGGGATTTTATTATCGATCTCCAAATGATAACGCATAAGGATAAGCTCTTTTCTAAGCATATGGGGAAGCAAAAAATTTTCCGAGACGTGCTTATGCGCAGCCTGGCCGAAAGAGTCGCGCAACTTTTTGTCCTGGAGAAAAGCCTGCATGCCTTTAGCTATTTGAGAAGTTTCATTAGCCCCGGCCAAAATACCATTTATCCCGTTAATAACTTGTTTGGGGATTCCCCCCACTTTACTGCCGATTACCGGAATGGCCTGCCACATCGCTTCGGTCACCACCAAGCCAAAGCCTTCTTTGGTGGAAATATGCACAAAGCAGTTGGCAATTGACATTAACGAGCCTACCACTTCATCATTATTTTCTACATTAAGAAGAAGGTAAATATCTTTATCGTCTCCGGCGGCTTTTTTAACCTCTTCATAGATAGCGCCGCCTTCGGGGTCATCGGTTGCGCTGTTGCCCATAATCACCAGAATCGGATTTATTCCTTTGGCAATGCTTTTTTTCATCAACTTAAACGACTCGATGATTACCTTCTGGTTTTTATGGATATCATAGCGCGAAACAGCCAGAACTATCGGCCGCTCGGCGTCGATATTATGCTCATTAAAAACCGGTTCTAAAATTTTCAGGGCCTCTTTGCGGCTGCGCTGTTTGTTCTTTTCCCGTAAAGGGTCTATCGAAGGGCTGACTTCATAAGTGGGAATATGAAGGTTTTCTTTGACGAATTCCGGAGCAGTAAAAATCGCCCCTTCGTAATGGTTGATATAAGGCAGAAGAAAACGCCAGATAACGCGGCTGGCATTGGAAGTATCGATGTGGCAGCGCCAGAGAGTATGGCCGTAAATATTTCCGTTCATCACCATTGCTGCTGGCTGGGGGTCATGCACAGTGACCATATGCCCGACTACTTTAACGTTACGGGTATTTGTATCGATGGTGTCCAGATAGGCGTGAAAAATTTCCTGCAGGCTGATCGGCTGCTCAACCCCCTGAAGCAGGTTGTGAAACTTTTTGGTAACCGTGAAAAATTCGCTGCTTCCTTCAATAACAAACCAACGCGCATCAATGCCTAAGCCGCGGGCTAAAGGGATAACGCTCTGCAGCATCTCCGCCACTCCTCCGCCGATGAAAGTCGAGTTTACATTAACCCAGATTTTATTCTGAAGGGGCCGGGATAAATTACAGATTTCATCTAAAACTTCTTTTTTGAGGAAAGGCTGGTAGCAGTTGATATCTACCGGGCGCAGGGGAACGTATTGGTTTCTGTATTTTCGGCTTCGGTCGTCAAACATTTTAAGCGGCCTCAACCGTGATTTTTTCGCCTAGCTGTATATCTCTTAGTTCCCGTGGAGAAACTTCGGTTTTTCCGACAATCACAACCGGCGAAGCCGGCAAGGGCTCTTGAGAGGTGCTGGCCGGCGTAGGCCCGAAAAATATACAAAGGCATTTGCCCTGCGGCCAATAAGCCACATCGCCTACGCTTACCTCCATAGTCGCTCTTTCAGCCGAAGCTTTAAAACCGATATCAAAATAAATCTCATCGCCCCAGGTGGAGACTACGGAATTAATCGGTAATTTTTTTAAAATCTCGCGGGCGGTAAGCGAATCATTAAACTGAACATTAAAACTATTCTGCTCGGTTTTAAAAACAACTTTCATCTTCCTCTATAGCCCAGGGGCATTCGATAATCGGGCTGTCTTTAGAAAAGTCATAAGGCAGGAATTGATACTGTTTTGAAAATATCGGCTGGTTCTGGTTATCCTTAAGCCAATCGATGGGCGCCCAGCCAGAATAACCTTTCTGCAAGCCTTCGGCAATAACCACTTTGGCTTGGCCGGCAAAAAAGTCTACCAACAAGACGTATGCCGGGGTATGATTTGCGATGCGTAAAATATTCGGCGAGTCTAAAACCCGCTTAAACTCACGAGCGTCTTCCAAAGCTAAAACTGCGATAAGCTTATCGCAGGCTTTGCGGCTCAAAGCCACTCCTATCCAATCATAATCTTTCGGCCCGTTTATATAGATGGTCTTTGCATCTAAAGCCGCATATTGGCAAAAACCTGAACCCACAAAACTTGCGGCAAAAATTAAGGCCAGCAAAAAAACTTTTAACTTAAAAATCATTCCTTTTGTCCTTAGACTTTCCTTTATCATACCACAAACTTCAGCTAAAATCCACCTTTTTGCCGGTTAATTTCGTAGCAGAAAATCGCGCAGGCCGCGGTGACGTTAAAAGAAAGTTTTGCGCCGGGCATGGGTATATTGAGCGCTAAATCGATGTGCTTGGATAAGCCATAGCGCATGCCTTTTCCTTCCGAACCTAAGATGAGGCAGAGCGGATAAGAAAGTTTGGCTTTGCTGATATCTGTGCCCCCAGCAGTGGTTGTGCCCACTGCCCACCAATCAGCTTCTTTGGCTTTGAGCAAAGTATTAGTGAGATTACTCACCTTGGCTACCGGGACATAATTTTCACCACCCGAAGCTACATGCAGAACTGTATCTGTAACCTCACAGGCCTTATGTTTGGGTATGATTATCCCGAAACTTCCGAAACAGGCCGCAGTGCGGATAATTGCTCCTAAATTCTGCGGATCAAAAATCCGGTCAAGAAAAATAAGCGACAAGTTTTTAGCTTTGGGCTTTGCGATTAAATCTTCGAAGTAGGAATATTGAAAACTCTCCACCTCGGCGATAATCCCGCCGCAGGAAACCGGTTTAATCCTCCACAACTTATCCTGGCTAAGCCGCTCTGCGGTAATTTTATTAATTTTTATCAGCTTTTCCGCTTCCGGCAGGCTAAAATCGCTTTTGAGGAATATTTTCCTAATAGTCCGCGGATTATTTTTCAAGCGTTCGAATACGGAATTTTTACCATATAAAAATAATGACTGCTTAGGCATCGGCTATTTATCTTGGGGGTGGCGGGACAATACGTTCTCGATTCTTGAATTAAGCTCTTCTAATTCGACCGGCTTAACCAGGTAATCTTCGTTATCCAAACTCTGGGCCATTTTCTTGGCTTCCTCATCTTCTCTGCCGGTAAGCATAATCACGG
>CAZNWL010000091.1:0-4889 GCA_964577045.1 uncultured Planctomycetia bacterium
GTATATAACACGACGATATTATTTAAAAAGCCTCGACGATCAACGCAAAACATTTTTAATTGCAGAAAAAGATTATAGGAGAATCATTGAAAAATTTGCTGATAAAGATAAAAGCGATTTAATGATCAACAAAAAGTTGTTGGAAGAAAAGAGAATAACAGACTGTATGAATAGATATATAGCAACAGGAGGCGGTGATTTTTTGATAAAAATGATTGATAGTTATTCCGATTTGTCAAAAGAAGAAAAAGCTAATTTATTAGATACAGCACTTTTACGAGCAAAAGGCAGAAAAGCACACAACAATCCGTTTAGAGAGAAATAACATCTATGTTACAGGAGTGGTTTATTAAGAGAACAAGTAAGCTGGACTTTACGTAGAAGAATATGAGAATTGAAGTTAAGAAGTTGGACGAGAAACAAATCAAAGATATGGGGATTGAGGCGTGGCCGATTTGGGAAAAGGAAGTTTCAAAGTTTGAATGGCATTATGATGAGACCGAAGAGTGTTTATTACTGAAGGGGAAGGTAACAGTAGAGACGGAGGATGGCCAGAAGGTCAGCTTTGGTAAAGGCGATTTTGTCACTTTCCCCAAAGGCTTGTCTTGCACTTGGGAAATCAAGGAGCCGGTGAAAAAACACTACAATTTCAGATAGATTTTTAGCTTGGGCAATGCCGAACTTTTTCTTGTCAGCCCTGCCAAAAATGCTAAAATACGCTTACTGACTCGGTGGGTCTTTAGCATATATTTATTTGGTAACCTTTGGATTTTTATTAACAGAAGTAGACAGCGAGGAGAGTAAAAGATGTGGGATTTAATCATCAAGGGTGGGCCAGTAATGGTTCCTATCATCGCCGGTTCAATCATTGGTTTAGCTATAGTTTTGGAAAGGCTTTTGGTTTTCAGACAAATCAGCACAGTAAACACCTACGAGTTTGTGCAGGAAATATTCAGAGATATAAAATTAAAGAAGATTGATTCGGCTACAGAGCTCTGCGACGAGAATATTCGACATCCGATTTCCGCAGTATTTAGAGTGGGCATAGAAAGAAGAATGACGCCGGCCGGCAGGCTGGAAAAAATTTTAGAGCAAGCTGGAAATAACCAGGTAGAAAAGATGGAAAGATTCCTTGGAGCTTTAGCTTCGATTATTTCGATAGAGCCACTTCTGGGATTTTTAGGCACCATCACCGGTTTGATTAGGGCTTTTATGTCCTGGCAGCAGGCTGGCGCAAATATCACCGTGGATGCGCTTGCCGGCGGGATTTACGAAGCTATGATTACTACGGCTGCCGGTTTGAGCATTGCCATACCGCTTTATCTTTTTTATAATTATTTTATCAACCGCATCAAACACATTTCCAATACCCTGAATAACCATTCAATTCAGCTCATAGAATTGTTGTCCGAAATGCATGAGCCAAGCAGTCGCAGAGGAAAATAAAATATGCGGATTTCCGGAAAACGTAATTATATAATCGGCTTAGAATCCGTAGCTATGACGGATATAGTGCTGAACATGTTCATTTTCTTTTTTATTTCCTTCAGCCTGCTTTATACTTTTAGCCCGAATCGGCTGCAGAAACTGGGAATCAATATCCCTAAGGCAAAACATACCCAATCGCTGGAAAACTTGGAGCAGGTGAATATCTATATAAAAAAGGAAGGGCTTATTTATTTGGAAAAGGAAGTGTTGCTTGCTGACGAATTGACAGAAGAGCTTCGGGCGCTGAAGTTAAAAAACCCCGAGTTGAAAATTCTGCTGCAGGCGGATAAACTCGTGCCGTTTAAATATGTGGCTAAGGTGCTTGAGATTGTAAGCGCGCTTGATTTCAAGAATTTCAATATTGCCGTCGAGAAAGAAACCGCAAAAAGCGGAAAATAATACAAGGAGGTTAGGGAAATGAGCTTCGACTTATTGTTGTTGGCACCAGTAGGTTCGATTTTAGCTTTAAGTTTTGCACTGTATCTTGCGCTTTCAATACTGAAGAAAGACGAAGGAACAGAAAAGATGAAAGAGATTGCCCAGGCAGTGCGCATCGGCGCCCGGGCATATTTAAAGAGGCAGTATTTAGGAATATCCGTATTCTTTATTGTGGTATTTTGTATACTCCTGGCCATGGCATTTCAAAACTATTTGGTTATCTTTGTGCCGTTTGCGTTTTTGACCGGAGGATTTTTTTCCGGGCTTTCCGGATTTATCGGGATGACCATTGCCACCCAATCTTCCAGCCGCACGACTTTCGCCGCCACCAAAAGCCTGAATGCGGGGTTACGCGTAGCTTTTTCCAGCGGCGCAGTAATGGGGCTGACTGTGGTAGGTTTGGGCCTATTGGATTTAAGCATTTGGTATTATTTTCTTAACTGGTATTATTCTACTCATTTAATTCCCATAGGAACCGACAAAATTACCGCCATTACTTCTACCATGCTTTGTTTTGGCATGGGCGCAAGCTCAATGGCCCTTTTTGCCCGCGTCGGCGGAGGAATCTTTACCAAAGCTGCGGACGTAGGAGCAGACTTGGTGGGTAAAGTGGAGGCGGGTATTCCTGAAGACGATCCGCGCAACCCCGCGGTCATCGCCGATAATGTTGGAGATAATGTCGGCGACGTGGCAGGAATGGGCGCTGACCTCTATGAGTCCTATGTCGGCTCTATCGTGGCTACTTCGGCTTTAGGCGTAGCTGCCGGCTTAGGGCTTGCCGGCGTCACTGTGCCAATGGTGATGGCGGCGGTGGGGGTAATTTCCTCGATAATCGGAACGTTTTTCGTTCGGAGCAGGGAAGAAGCGAGCCAGAGTGTTTTATTAGCGGCTTTGCGCAAAGGCGTATTTACTAGCTCGATATTGGTGGCTATCATTTCGTTTTTTCTGGTAAAGGCAACTTTAGGCATAGAGCATTTAGGAGTTTACTGGTCGGTTTTAGCCGGCCTAGTAGCCGGAGTATTAATTGGTTTATGCACGGAATATTATACTTCCAGCAGTTTTAAGCCCACGCGTTCGATTGCCGATGCTTCTTTAACCGGCCCGGCTACGGTGATTATCGGCGGGATTGCCGTGGGGATGATGTCTACGGCGGTTCCGGTGATTATTGTGGGTATTGCGATAATGGTAAGTTTCTTTTTGTCCGGCGGAGCAGCGGATTTTAACGCCGGCTTATACGGCGTGGCTATTTCAGCCGTAGGCATGCTTTCCACTCTGGGCATAACCTTGGCTACCGATGCCTATGGGCCGGTGGCGGATAATGCCGGCGGCAATGCCGAGATGTCGCATCTTCCGCCAGAGGTAAGGAAAAGGACAGACGCCTTAGACGCTTTAGGAAACACCACCGCCGCTACTGGCAAGGGTTTTGCCATTGGTTCAGCGGCTTTAACTGCTTTAGCTTTGATTGCCGCCTATCGCGACCAAGTCGCGCTGCACGGCAAAGAAATGGTTTTGAGTTTAATGAACCCCAATGTGCTGGTGGGGTTATTTATTGGAAGTATGCTTCCTTTCTTTTTCTGCGCCATGACCATGCGCGCCGTAGGCAGGGCTGCCGGTAAAATCGTGATGGAAGTGCGCCGGCAGTTTAAAGAAATAGTTGGGCTGATGGAAGGTAAGGCCAAACCCGATTATGCCCGTTGCGTTACTATTGCCACTTCTGCCGCGCAAAAAGAGATGGTTATGCCTTCGCTGCTGGCAATTATTGCGCCTTTGGCTGTGGGGTTATTAATAGGTATCGAAGCTGAAGCCGGACTTTTAACCGGCGCGACCGTCACAGGTTTTGTTTTGGCGGTAATGATGGCTAATTCTGGCGGCGCCTGGGATAACGCTAAAAAATATATCGAAGAAGGCAATCATGGGGGCAAAGGTTCTTTGGCACACAAAGCTACGGTAGTCGGCGATACTGTCGGCGATCCTTTTAAAGATACTTCCGGACCCAGCTTAAACATTTTGATTAAGCTGATGTCTATGGTTTCTATTGTTTTTGCTTCATTCATGATTAAAAATACTTTTTTTAAATAATTTAGAGGATGAACTTTGGCTATGAGCTCGTAGTTATCGCCCTGATGCTCGCGCTGAACGCGGTTTTTGCGGCTTATGAGATGGCTTTGGCATCCATTTCTCGCGCGCGCTTGGCCACGCTTTGCCATCAGAAGAAAAAAGGCGCAGAAGAAGCAGCCTATATGAAGGACCGCATGGAGGCGAGCCTGGCAGTAGTGCAGCTGGGAATTACTTTTGCCGGAGCGGTAGCCGCTGCGACCGGCGGTGCAGGCGCACAGGAGTCTTTCGTACCTTTTTTTTCCGGGATTTTAGGCCTGCCTGTTTTTTATGCGGAGATAATCGCGCTTTTTTGCATCGTCGTTCCTTTAAGCGCCTTTACGATTATCTTTGCCGAACTTGTCCCGAAAATGCTGGCGCTGAATAACCGGGAAACTTTATGCCTTACGCTTTCGCCGCTGATGCGGCGAATAGCTGTGCTCGCTACGCCAATTGTTTTCTTTTTTGAAACGATTGTAAAAAAAATAATGAGCGTCGCTTTCAAAAAAACATCGAGAGGCGTAAGCTATGACAGCCAGAGCCTGCACGAATTGAGAGCCGCGGCTGCCTTGGCGCGCACCGCCAGCTTTATCGGCGCGCGGGAAGAAAAAATAGTGCTTTCCGCGGCGCAACTGCCCCGGCGCAAAGTAACTGATATTATGCTGCCGGCAGCGGATATCTCAATGCTTTGGGTATCCAGCAGCCTTTCCGACGCTTTGATTAAGGCTCACCTTGATATGCATACCAGATTCCCGGTATGCGAAAAAGACGGCGACCCACAAACCATTATCGGATACGTAAATTTTAAAGATATCGTCAATACTTTGAAGTTAAATCCCTTAAACCCTTCTCTCAAAGGCATAGTCCGG
>CAZNWL010000092.1:0-4867 GCA_964577045.1 uncultured Planctomycetia bacterium
TATGCGGGTTGCCCGCGTAAAGGCCTTTGCTGCGAATGCCTTCAATACCATCTATCACATAACGAAATGCCCGGCTGTTTTTTCCCGCCGCAGGCCGAAAAAACTTATAACCGTTCCAGAGATTATTTTATTTCCCTTTATAGAAGTTAATGACAAATACTAAGGAACTAATTATCGCCGGCGCCGGAATCGCCGGAGTTTCCGCTGCTATCTATGCTAAGCGTTCCGGCCTTGATTTTTTGATTTTTGAGCCGAAAGCTTTAGGCGGGCAGCTTCTTTCGATGCAGACGGTCGATAACTATGTGGGCCTTGGCTTAGGGGCCGCTGCAGCTAGAATGGTGCAAAATTTAGCCAACACCTTGGAAGGTTTAGGCATTACTCCGGTTAATGAAAAAATTTCAAAAGTCTCTATTGACGGTAAAGTTTTGAATCTGGACGCGGATAGCGGAACTTATAAAGCAAAAGCTTTGATTGTCGCCACGGGGGCCAGTTTCACCAGGCTTAATTTAGAGCGGGAGGGCGAATTCACCGGAAAGGGCATTTCCTACTGTGCGGTTTGCGATGGTTTCTTTTTCAAAGGCAAAGATGTGGCTGTGGTGGGTGGAGGAAACACCGCCGTTGAAGAAGCGCTGTATCTTTCGCAAATCTGCCGCAAAGTCACGCTGATCCACCGCCGCGATAAATTAAGGGCTTTAGAATATCTGCAAAAAGAGCTGGCGCTTAAAAAAAATATAGAAGTTATTTATAACAGCGCAGTGGTTAAACCTCAGGGCAAGAAGCTGCTGGAAAGCGTGGCGATAGAGGATGTCTTAACTAAAAAACAGCGCGTTTTGGATTTAAGCGGTTTGTTCGTAGCCATCGGCATCACTCCGGCTACGGAAATTTTTAAAAAGCTGGTTTCCACTGACGAAAAGGGTTTTATCGTTACTAACGAGGAGATGAAAACTTCTTCAGGCTTGATTTGGGCTTGCGGCGACTGCCGGAAAAGGCCGTTAAAACAGTTGATTACCGCTGCTTCCGAAGGCGCCATTGCCGCTATCAGTGTTTATAAATATCTCAAAGGCCATTATCTAAGCGTTTAACGCTTATGTTCAAGAAAGAAAAGCTTTTTTTTGCCTTCAGGATTTTAGTGACTCTGGCGCTCCTTTTCGCCCTCTTTGAGCTGGTTCCTTACAAAAAAATAATCGAAGTTTTTAAAGATTCGGACAAGGTTTATTTATTTTTCGCAACCCTTGCCTTCTTAGGCTGTTTTTTTTTGGCTGCCGGCCGCTGGCAGTTTCTTCTTTCGGCTTTGGGGATTAAGGTATCTTTTCTGGAATCTTTTTATGCTTCTTTTGCCGGATTATTTTTTAATCTTTTTTTTCCTTCTTTTGTGGCCGGGGATATCTTCAGAAGTTTAAGCATTTCTCACTGGCACGGAGCAAAGAAAAAGGTAGCCTCGTCAGTCCTGATGGACCGCTATAGCGGAACCATAGGTTTGGTTCTGATTGCCTTAATAGCTTATTTATCCAGCCGCAATATCCTGCCCGACCAGAGAGTTTTTGCGGCGATAGCTGTTATTTGCATTGGGTCGTTAATTATATCTTTATGCATATTCAGCAGGACTTGTTTTTTATTCCTTACCCGGATACTGCGTAGAAGTAAAAAAATTGAAGAAATGATAGTTTCCTTTCATGACCAGCTATATTTTTTTAAAAAAAATCCGAAAGTGTTCTTTAAAAGCCTGCTTTTTTCTCTGCCGATACAAGTTTTAGTGCCTTTGAGCTTTTTTTTCACCGCCCGGGCTTTCGGCATAGATATAAGCGTCGTTTATTTTTTAATCCTGGTTCCGATTATCATGACTATTGCGCTTGTCCCGATTACTATCGCCGGCGCCGGCACCCGTGAAGCTTCATCGGTTTATTTTTTCGCTTTAATCGGGATTAACAAAAGTGTGGGGTTGGGGATTTCGCTGTTTAACCTTATCTTAAGCATCTTTTTGGGTATTCTGGGAGGGATTTTCTATGTTGGTGTATATCATCGATGGCTACAATCTCACGCACAAAGTAGCAGCGCTTAAAAAATCCGATACCCCGCAAAGCGAGCTCGTCGCCTATATCCAGAAAAACCGCCTTACCGGAAGCCGCAACAATAAAGTGATTATAGTTTTTGATGGAAACCTGCAGCCCGGGCTGAAAAGCCAGCATGCCGGGTTTTGCGAGCTTATCTCAAGCGGCAGTTCCTCTAATGCTGATGAGGTGATTAAAAAGAAGGTTTTAACCATTAAGCCGAGAAGCGAAGTGGTGGTAGTGACTGATGACCGGGAAATCGTTTCGGCGGTAAAAAAATCCGGCGCCCGGGTTTTGTCGGTATCTGCTTTTATCCAGAAGAAGAAACTTAAGCTTAATCCAGAAGCTAAAGATATAAGCTACAGCTTACAGCATGAGATAACCGAAGAAATGAGGAAGATCTGGCTTAAGGATTGACCAACGAGCTTATTTAATATATAATCTTTACAATGGACAAGCGTTTTTTATGGCTGGCAGCCTTTGCTCTTCTACTAAGCTTTGCGGCAGAAGCGCAAACTTCTTTCGATGAGCCGATTTTTTCGCCGGCTGCCGAAGGCGAAGAACATTACCCTCCTTCAAAAATTGTTTACACCGAATATTTAGAAAACGGAAACTATTATCTTAGCCAGAAGCTTTACGAGGAGGCTAAGCAATTATTCTGGAAAGCTATCCATTTATATCCCGACAAACCCGACGCTTATGTAAATTTAGGCATAGTGCATATGCAGCAGGGGGAATTGGATAACGCCCTGCGGATTTTTAAGCAGGCCGAAGGCTTAAGCCCGAAAGATTACCAGCAGGCCGAGATACTTTTTTATAACTTGGGTTTGTGCAATTTTTTAAAGGAGGATTATCTTGAGGCGATAAACTATTTAGAAAAAGCCTTGAATGAGTTTCCTGAATTTTCCCAGGCGCGTTATTATTTAGGCATAGCCCAGCATAAGCTCAACCAGTACGAGGATGCTTATAAGAATGTTTTTGTGGCAGCTTACCAGTTTGAGCAGGAGGGCAATCAAAAGGCCGCTTCAGAGGCAAAGGAGTTTTTAAGGAGTTTGGAAAGCGAACATAAACTTAACCAGGCCTCTTTGACTAACAGCCTTTTTGAAGAAGGCCGCCGGGCTTTAGACGATAAAAAACTTGACCGGGCAATTTACTGTTTCGAAGAAAGCGCTTTGATTACGCCCGATGACCTTAAAGCTAACTATGAGTTGGCAGAGCTTTATGCGCAAAAAGACTCGTATCACAATGTGATTGGCTATCTGAACAAAGTCATTGCTCAAGACCCCAGCCAGATCAAAGCTTATTTGGACCTTAGCCAGGCTTACCGCAAAATCGAAAGGTATGATTTAGCAGTTGCCACTCTTGAGGGTGCCGCAAAAAATGATAAAGATAACCCTTTGATTTACTACAATATGGCCTTGGCTTGTATTGAAGGCCATGACTTTAATACTGCCCGCCGCTATTTGAACGAAGCTCAAACGCGCGCGCTTAAAAATAAAGACGATACTATGTTGGAAAAAATACAGCAGGCGAATTTATTAACCGAAGAATACAAAACCGCCCAAGCCAAGCCTCCGCATTACCCTAAAAAGTTCACCTATAAAGCTTCTTTGCCTTTATATCCAGAGCCGGCGGTTCCCGGAAATGCCGGAAATTTAAAAGGCGGCTATTTCACTCCCGCCGTAAATATTTCCCAACAAGAGGAAAAGAAAGAAGAGCTAAAAGTTCCTGTCTATCCCGTGGATTAAAATATTCGGCCCCATCGTCTAGCCTGGTCTAGGACACAAGGTTCTCAACCTTGTGACACGAGTTCAAATCTCGTTGGGGCTATTAAAAAAGAATACCCTCCGCTTAAGAAGCGGAGGGTATCTTTATAAGTAGAAAGTTAATTGTTTCGTGTTACTTTAAAAGGTAAAATTTTATATGCCGGAGAATCTGCTCCTTGGCTTCGCGACTGATACGGACAAATTTTAAACCCATTAAATAAGGATATACAGGGTCATTAGTTTCATTCCTGCGCACTACTTCTGCGCCGGCATTGATGGGTTCCTTTAATTCAGGAAGATAAATATTTAAATCTACCTTTTCCCCGATTTCCATTTTAAACCCAGCCAGCAAACATATGCCGCCCTCGGAAATATCCTCGCTTAAAGCATTATGCTCAAAGAGGTATTTGACCGGGCAGCGGTATACGCTTAGCTCTTCTTTAAGCCGGAAATATTTTCTTTGATTAGCCTTCATAACTCTCTCCTCATTTAGCCTCAAAACTTTCCTCTTTCACTTAAAAGATAACATATAATCAGCTGTTTTTTAAGGGAGAAGAGAGGGGCTAAATTGAAACGTTTTCAGAGGGGATTTTTGCCTAATTTTAGTTGTTTATTTGCATTTCCTGACTGGAGAGCTGCTCTTTCAAAGTATCCACGGTGCGTTCAGTGTGCTTTAGGATTGACCCATATTCCGAAGAGACAGCTTCCTCGCTAGAATAGGATTTTTCAGAATTTCCCTCAAAGGTAGGTTTTGCGAAATAGAGGTTATTTGTGGCTAAGAGTAATAAGATAACTGCAACGATTATAATCACCATCACCAAACCGGTCAAATCAAGAGAAGCTTTTTTAGCGTGCATTTTTAACCTTACGGCTGCGGCAGGAGGCCACTCCACCAACCACGGGAGAGGTAGTCAGCCTTATCCTGCCACAACCGCTCCGCCTTTTAGCATTATTATAGCTCAAGAGTTGGCGGTTGGAAAGGAAATATCGCAAAAAAAGAAAAATGAGAGGTTTTACCTCTCATTTTTAGAAGAACTCTCCCGTGGCTGGTGG